>DASQKT010000590.1:0-5846 GCA_035630415.1 Skermanella sp. | reverse complement strand
CCGTTGTTGGCCGCCGTCACGTCCTGAAGCCGGTCGAAATGCTGCTGCACCAGGGAGAAGGCGTTGAGGTCGCCGATCCTGTCGTACAGCGCGGTCGAACCCTTGAGATCGGTGAACAGCAGGGTGATGTCCTTGACGCCGATCCCTTCGGACGCCTTGATCACTTCAGACCGGAACAGGCTGCGGAAGGTCTGGGAGGTCAGCAGCCGCTTGCCGTTCAGGAACGGCCTGAAATGAAGGTGGGGGTGCGTAAAGCCTTCCGGAATCATGGAAATTCCGATAAGGCGGCGGCGGTCGGAGGCGTTGCGGACTTCCAGCACCGCCGCACCCGGAACGATCCGGGCTTCCGCCGGCTCGCACGATGACTCGTGGTAGTGGATGGTCAGGGACTGCGGCGCCGTCGTCCGCTCGCCGGATGCCGCGACCAGGAAACTGGCGTCGGTGTCGATGTCCCAGCCGAACAGCGTTCCGCGCTCGGCCTCGACGTCGATCTTCGCGACCGAGTGCGGCGGCAGGTAGCGGACGTCGCGGGTGGAGGCCTTGAAGAAATCGGCCCAGGGCTGACCGTCCGGCGTCAGGCCGTCGGGCGTCACGCGGCAGTCGAAGCAGTAATCGACGGCGTCGAGCGTGTCGGGGTCGTGGAAACGGATTGGCCGGATCTTCGAGGCGACGGTGAAGGTGACCGTGATGAAGTCGTCCAGCATCGCTTCGTAATCGGTGCGGCACAGGTTGCAGCGGTAATGCTTCTCAAGGGTCCGCAGGCTGCCGAAGCTCTGCACGATGCAGGCGCACATGGGGCAGACCAGTAGCCAGTCCAGCTCGAACAGGCCCAGCGAGGATGCGTGCAGGAACAGGTCGACCGATTCGGATTCATCGACGCTCCGTTCGGCGGCGAAGGTCAGCGGGTTGATCCGGAACAGGGCGCGGTCGTCGCCGGTCCGGATCAGGCTTTCCAATTTCGAAATGAGCCGGGGGCTCCAGCTTCGCACCGTTTCCAGGGTTGCGAGACGTTCGTCCAATTCCGGTTCGTCAATCCTAGGTTCCATGATCGTGGCCTCGGTTTACGTAATCCAGACGGTCGATATTTGGGGTTCCGCCGTTGGGGCGGGAAGAAGGTAAATGAGAACTTAACATGAACAAGCCCCTCGCTGCAACACGCGGGTCGGCAACACGGGTCGGCAACACGGGCCGTCTCAGGCGGTGACGACCGGGCGTGAGCGAAGCATGATGAACGGCAGGATGAAGGCCGGCACGAACAGCGGCTTTTCGAAGAAATTGACGGCGACGGCGCCCGACCCGGCGCCGACCGCGTAGGCGAGCCAGACGAGCGCGAAGATCGTGGCGCCCTGGCGGGCGGCGCCATCCTTGCCCGGCCACAGCCACGTGACCAGTTCCTCTCCCAGCTTTTGCAGGTTTCCGGTGATGAACACGGTGTTGAGGGCGACGCCGTTGAACCGGTTGGCCGCCGAATTCTGTATTCCCATGGCAAGGGAGAGAAGGACGGCCGCCACGGAATCTCCCGTAAAGCTGCAAACGATCAGCAGCGCGCCGGCGACCGACATCGCGAGCCAACTGTTTTTGCCCCCGTGGTTCCTGATACGCGCGACGATCACGCCGAACAGGAAGGCCAGTATGATGATGCCATGAAAGACCGCCATGTCGTACCTCGCGGTTGCGAGTTCGATCCCCATGAAGATCGTGTTTCCCGTCATCAAGCCCGCGAAGGCGTTGAAATGCAGGTAGCCGACCGTGTCCACATAGCCAGCGATAAGCGCTAGAATCACCGCTCGAAGCAAGACATCCTCCCGCCTTTATTGGTCTTGGCGGGGGCAAGTCTATCACGCTTCCGGGAACCTGCTGACGAACCAGTGCTGGGTCTTCCGGGGCCTCGTTTCTTGAGAGAGACGTTTTTTCCGGCAATGGCTCGATCGGGACCTATGTAGGGACGGAGCCGTTCAACCCGGTCAGCTCACCGAAACAGCCGATGCCGTCCATCCTGTGGGAGGTACCCAATGACCACGAACTGGATCGTCGATTTAGTCCTCATCCTTGTCGCACTTGGTTCGATCTTCGTGCTGATGAAGGCTATGCTTCAGAAAGACGGTAAGAAGGTCGGGGTTTGGGGGTCCGTGATGACAATGGCGGTCGCGGCACTTCTCTGGACGAGGTTTGCCGAATAGGCGGGAACCCCGGCGTCGCCACAGACGTTCGAAGCCCATAACTGGAAACGTCGGGGGAAACGCCAAATGACCGTAACCGTTCATCCGTCCCAGCCGGTTCCGCTGGCGGAGGGCCTGCTCGCCCGCTGGCGGAGGATTCCCGTCTCGGTCATTGTCGACCTTGCGCCGGACCGTCAGATCGATCCGGCGATCAAGGCGCTGCATCCGGCGGGCCGGCAGCCTGCCCTTTTCGGACGGGCCGTCACCGCCCGCTGCGAGCCGCCGGACTTCGGCGCCGTGCTGCATGCGCTGGAATTTGTCGAACCGGGCAACGTCCTGGTGATCGCGGCGGGCGGCAACGCGGCGTACGCGATGATCGGCGACGTGCTCGGCGGGCATCTCCATCGCGGGGGTGCGGCGGGCGTCGTCTGCGACGGCGCTATCCGCGACACGGCGGGGCTGGCGGCGATGACCGGCTTATCGGTCTATTCCCGCGCCATCAATCCGCGCGGGCCGACCGGGGCTGCCGATGGCGATGTCAACGGGACCGTCGATATCGGTGGCTGCGCCGTCAACCCCGGCGACCTCATCATCGGCGACGGCGACGGTCTGGCGGCGCTCACGCCGGCCAATCTGGCGAGCCTGATCGACGCGGCGGAGGCCAAGCTGGCGCTCGAGGCCGAGTGGACCGGGCGGCTGACGGCGGGCGACAGGGTCAGCGAAATATTCGGGCTGACTTGATCGGCCCGCGCGGCGCCGGATCACCGCCGTTCGACGGCAGGGATTATGTCGTCGGCCAGGATCGAGTTGAGATCGCTGATATAGCCGCCGGAGCGGGCCGGCCTCGTGGGGTCGGAGGTGACGACGACCGTCAGCCCGAGGGAGGGAACCACGTAGACCATCTGGCCGCCGAACCCGCGTGCATAGGCGACCTTGCGGCCCTGCGCTTCCGCAAGGAACCAGCCATATCCGTAGTCGTCGCCGGAGAACGGCGAGCGTGCCCGCGGCTTCCACGACGCTTCGGTCCAGGCGGCGCTCAGGACCCTCGATCCCTGCCATAACCCGCCGGACCGCCACAGCTCGCCGAACCGGAACAGGGCGAGCGGTGAGAGCGCCATGTTGTTGCCGCCCATGTAGAAACCCTGCGGATCGCGTGTCCAAGGCCGGATGTCGATCCCCAGGGGATCGCCGAGCCAGTCCCGCGCCAGCGAAAGCAAATTCCGCTTCGATGCGCGGACCAGCACGGCGCCCAGCACGTGATAGCTGCCCGTCGAATAGAGCATCCGTTCGCCGGGTTCCGTGACGAACGGCCGGCCGAGCGCGAAGGCTACCCAGTTCGGGCTTTCGACCCAGCGGCCGTAGTTGGGGCCGGAGGTCGGCTCCAGACCGGCCTGCATCGTGAGGAGCTGGGCGACCGTGACCTTGCGGACCCTCGGGTCGGCCGAGCGCGGAACCATCTCCGGTACGATATCAGCGAAGGGCTGATCGACGTCGCTCAAGACTCCCCGGTCGAGCGCGATGCCGGCAAGCGTGGCGACGATCGTCTTCGACACCGACTTGACGTTTACCGGGCGGTCGAGTTCAGGACCGCGAAACGCCTTCCCGACCACGATTTCGCCGTTCAGGCCGACGATGAGACCGTGGAGCTGGTCGAGGCGGGCGGCCCGCGTTCTTGCCCTATCCAGTAGCGAGGGATCGAGGGCTTCCACCGCAGCACCGGCCTCGGCGCCGTATGCGGGGCGGCTCCGGGGCGCCGCCGCGCCGAAGGAAGCCAGGGCCGCCGCCTTCAGGATGTCGCGTCGGTGGAGTCTGGGTAAGTGGAGATCGATCTGGTCGAGACTTTTCATGGACAGCTATCTGGTCCGCGACGCTCCGGTTCCAAGCACCCGCGCGGGTTCACGCCCTCCGGATGGCTGCGGACAGATAGGGCCTGAGGCTCTCGGCAAGGTAGCCCGCATTGTGGTCGTTCATCATCGTGACGTGGTCTCCTGGCACCCGGACGACCTGCACCGGGGCTTTCGACACGGCGCTCCAGGATCGGTCCATGGAGATGCTTGAAGACTTCCAAACCATAAGGGAACCCGGTGCCGTTTTCAGCGCCACGTGAACCTCAGACCTCCACGATCGCCTTGACGACCCCGGCTGCTGGATCGAGCAGTCCCGCAAAACCGGCCGGGACTTCCGCCAACCCCATCCGATGGGTATTGAGCGCCTCGGTCGGGATCTTGCCGGAGCGCATGGCGGCCATCACCGTTTCGAAATCCTCGCCGGTGGCATTGCGGCTGCCGAGCAGCGTCGTTTCGCGTTTGTGGAACTCCGGGTCGGAGAACGTGATGTCGCCGGCCACGATGGAGACCAGTACGTAGGTGCCGCCATGGGCGACGAAACCGAACCCGCGCTCCATCGCCTTCGGACTGCCGGTGGCGTCGAATACGGCGTCGAAGAAGTCGCCGCCGGTTAGGGCCGACAGGCGTTCGGCGTCATCCGGGGCCGCCCGGACCGTGCCCGAGATCCTGAGATGGGCCTGACAGAACGCCAGCCGGTCGTCGCGGGTGTCGAGCATGGTCACCTCGGCACCTTGAAGCTCCGCAAAGATCGCCACCGCGATGCCGATTGGTCCGGCGCCGACCACGAGCGCCCGCTGACCTGTGCGCACACCGCTGCGGCGCACGGCATGGGCACCGATCGCCATGAACTCGATCATGGCGGCCTGATCGAGGCTGATCCCCTCGGCCTTGTGGACGAACCGCTCGGGCAGGCTGAGGTACTCGGTCATGCCGCCGTCGCGGTGGACGCCCAGTACCTGGATATTGCGGCAGCAGTTGGTCTTGCCCTGCCGGCAGGCGTGGCAGTTTCCGCAGGAGAGATAGGGCACGATATAGACCGGGTCGCCAGGCGAGAGGGCGCCGCCTGCCGGAGCCTCCTCGACGATGCCGGAAAGCTCGTGGCCCATCACGCGCGGATAGGACAGGTAGGGCTGGTTGCCCGAGAAGATGTGCAGGTCGGTGCCGCAGACGCCGATCCGCTTGATGCGCACGAGCACCTCGTCCTGACCGCGCTCCGGCTTCGGCCTTTGTTCGGCGCGGAGGGTTCCAGGGGTCTCGCAGGTGACGGTCAGCATGCATGCCTCTCATGAAGGATCAAGTTTCGCACCGGTGCGCCGGTTCAGGCCTTGGCCTTGAACACGATCGCCACGGGTGTCACCGACCGGGTCACATGCCCGGTCGGAACGAGCCGGCCAGTGCCCTGATCGATCCGGAACTGCACGATGGTGTCGCCCTTCTGGTTGGCGGCGTAGAGCCAGGCGCCGCTTGGATCGATGGCGAAGTTGCGCGGGAACTCGATTCCGGACGTGGTGTGGCCGATCGGCGAGAGCAGGCCGCTCGCCGGGTCGATCCGGAACGCCGCGATGCTGTTGTGGCCCCGGTTCGAGGCGTAGAGGAATTTTCCCGATGGATGGACCGCGATCTCCGCCGTGCTCTTCGGGCCTGAATAGCCGGCCGGCTCGGTCGATACCGTCTGCAACTGGCGTCCCAACTGGCCGGAGGTCGGATCGTACTCGAGCGCCGTGATGGTCGCGTTGAGTTCGTTGATGACATAGAGGATGCGGCCGTTGTGATGGAACACGACGTGGCGCGGCCCCGCTCCCGGCACCATCGATACCTCGCTGACCAGACGCAGGTTGCC
>DASQKT010000589.1:0-13683 GCA_035630415.1 Skermanella sp. | reverse complement strand
AGCTCTCAAGTTTCGCATCGCCACGATGCCCGTCGGCGGCACTGCCGCGTTGTCCGTGATCCGCAATGGCAAGCCGCGCCAGATTACTTTCGCCGTCACGGCGCCACCCGAGGACCCACCCCGCGATATCACCCAACTCGGTGGTCGTCAGCCGCTCGCCGGCGCCACGGTCGCCAACCTGTCGCCCGCACTGGCCGAGGAGATCGGCTTTCCCGGCCCTGCTCAGGGCGTCGTCATACTAGAGGTCGCCCGCAACAGTCCCGCCGCACGGGTCGGCGTTCAGAACGGCGATGTCGTGCTCCGAATCGATGAGCGCGAGGTCAGCAGCGCGTCGCAGCTCTCAAAGCTCCTGTCGCGGACACAAAATACCTGGAAAGTCACGGTACGGCGTGGCGATCAAGTCCTGACCTCGACAGTCGCAGGCTAGGGCGAAGCGACGATGACACTGTTCTCCGCGTCCGCCCCACGCCCCCTGGCGGACCGTCTTCGACCCAAGACACTGGCGGAGGTCGTCGGGCAGGATCACCTGTTGACGCCCTCCGGCCCCGTCGGGCGGATGATTTCCACTCACCGTCTCGCGTCGATGATCCTGTGGGGACCGCCCGGTTGCGGCAAGACCACGATTGCGCGGTTGCTCGCCGATCAGACGGAACTCCATTTCGAACCACTTTCCGCTGTTTTCTCTGGCGTCGCCGACCTGCGCAAAGTCTTCGAGTCGGCCAAACTCCGGCGCAATACGGGCCGGGGCACCCTGCTGTTCATCGATGAGATTCACCGTTTCAACCGCAGCCAGCAGGACGGTTTCCTACCCTACGTCGAAGACGGCACGGTGACGTTGGTCGGCGCCACGACCGAGAACCCATCGTTCGAGCTGAACGCCGCGCTGCTGTCGCGCGCCCAGGTCTTTGTCCTCAACCGGCTGGACGATGCCGCACTCGAACTTCTGCTGACGCGGGCCGAAACCGAAATGGGCAGGCTGCTGCCGCTCGACCCGGACGCCCGTCAGGCGGTCAAGGCCATGGCCGACGGCGACGGCCGGTTCCTGCTGAACCTGTGCGAGGAGCTGTTCGCGCTGGCTCCGGAAACGCCGCTCGACACCACGGCACTCGTCGGCACGGTTCAGCGCAGGGCGCCCCTGTACGACAAATCGCAGGAAGGCCATTACAACCTGATCAGCGCCCTTCACAAATCGGTGCGCGGCTCCGATTGCGACGCAGCGCTGTACTGGCTGACCCGCATGCTCGACGGTGGCGAGGACCCGCGCTATATCGCGCGCCGGCTGGTGCGGATGGCGGTCGAGGACATCGGTCTGGCCGACCCGCAGGCTCTGCCGCAGGCGCTCGCCGCCTGGGAAACCTACGAGCGCCTGGGCTCTCCGGAAGGCGAGCTGGCGATCGCGCAATGCACGATCTACATGGCGACCGCGCCCAAATCCAACGCCGCCTATACCGCCTACAAATCGGCGACGCGCACGGCGCGGGAAACCGGGTCGTTGATGCCGCCCAAGCACATCCTCAACGCACCGACCAAGATGATGAAGGGCCTGGGCTACGGCAAAGGTTACGAGTACGACCACGACACCGCCGATGGCTTCAGCGGTCAGAACTACTTCCCCGAAGCGATGCCGCGCCAGCAGTTCTACCGCCCGCCGGAGCGCGGCTTTGAGCGGGAGATCCGCAAGCGCCTGGACTATTGGAGCAAGCTCCGGGCACAGAAGTCCGAAGACACCAATTGACAGGAACCATTGGAAGAACCGTTGGAAGCTTCGACGGCTTCGTCGCGATCGACTGGTCGGGAGCGACCGGCAAGCGTTACCAGGGGATCGCCGTCGCGGAATGCGCCTCCGGCACCGGCGCGCCTGTTCTTGTCCCACCGCCGGAAGCCGGCCGCCCCTGGACACGGACCCAGGTGCTGGACTGGCTCGACTGGCGGATCGGGCAGGGTGGCAGGCTGCTGATCGGCATCGACTGCGCCTTTTCGTTGCCCTTCGACACGGCGGCATCCTATTTTCAGCAAGACGCCGGTACGGTCTTCGACCTGTGGGACCTCGTCGAGAAGGTATGCCAAGCAGATCCCGATCTGTTCGGCGGCGCCTTCCCCCGTCATCCATCCCATGCCTCGGGCTACTGGACGGCCGGCGCCAAGCCGGATGATCTGGTGCTCGGACGCCGAAAGACGGAGGACGCCTGCCGGGCGGACGGGCTCGGCTCCCCCGAAAGCCCGTATAAGCTGATCGGCGCCAAGCAGGTGGGGAAGGGCGCCCTGGCTGGCATGCGGCTGCTGCGCGCTCTCCGGCAAAGGCGTGACGATGTCGCGGTCTGGCCTTTCGAGCCGACCGACGGACACAGCGTCCTGGTCGAGATATACCCCCGTTTGTTCCTGATGCGCACCGGCTGGGGACTACGCAAGGTCCGGACCTGGGATGATCTCAACGGCTGCCTGACGCTGCTCGGCAGTGACAGGGTGGACAAATCGGCCGCCGCTCCGAGCGACCACGATACCGACGCGCTGGTTTCTGCCGCCGGCCTGCGCCGGCTGAGCCAGGACCCCCGCGTCTGGTCGCCAGCAGGAATGGGCGAACGTGCCCGAAGCCAGGAAGGCTGGATTTTCGGCGTCGGCGCCTCCCGGTGAGTGCTCCATTGAGCCCCCCGGTGACCACCGCATCGAGCACGGTGCCTTGCCGTCGGTCATCCACCCGGCTACGGTGCCGTTTCTCGATCCATGGACTTCATCGGCTGTCATGAATTTCTCCCCCGCCATGCTGCTTGCAGTCGCCGCTGGCGGCGCTGCCGGATCGGTGGCCCGCTTCGTCGCCATGTCAGTCATCGGGCAATGGTTCGGCACGGCGTTCCCCTATGGTACGCTGGCCGTCAACGTGATCGGTTCGCTGGTGATGGGAGTCCTGGTCGAGTGGTGGGCGCTCGCCTGGTCCCCGGCGCCGGAGTTGAGAGCGTTGCTGGCGGTGGGCGTGCTCGGAGGCTTCACGACCTTTTCCACCTTCTCGCTGGACCTCGCGGTCCTGATGCAGCGGGGCGAAATGGCGGCGGCGGCGCTCTATATGGTGGTTTCCGTAATTTTTTCGGTCGGCGCATTATTCGCCGGCCTTTTCCTGGTCAGGGGCATTGTCGGGTGAGCGAGGTCGAAACGAGGACGATCATGGCGGAGGAGTCGGAAATCCGGCTGGACCGTTGGTTCAAGCGCCATTTCCCGCAGGTCAACCATGGCTGGCTGGAAAAGCTGCTGCGCACCGGACAGGTCCGGGTGGACGGCAAGCGCGTCAAGGCCAACGTCCGGCTGGAAACCGGCCAGACCGTCCGCATCCCCCCGCTGGGCGATCAGGACGCCGGACCGGCGCCCGGCGGCCCGCCGAAGCCCAAGGTCAGCCGCAAGGACGCCGCCGAGATCCAGGCCCGCGTGCTCTACAAGGACGGCGACGTCCTGGTGATCGACAAGCCCGCTGGGCTGGCGGTCCAGGGCGGCACCGCGACGCCGAAGCATCTCGACGCCATGCTCGACGCGCTGATGTTCGAGAAGGACGAGCGGCCGAAGCTGGTCCATCGCCTGGACAAGGACACCAGCGGCGTGCTGGTGCTTGCCCGCACCGCCTTCGCCGCGACCAAGCTGGCGGCGGCCTTCAGGGGAAAGGACGCGCGGAAGTACTATTGGTCGGTGACCGTAGGCGTCCCACGTCCGTTCCAGGGCAAGGTCGATGCGGCGCTGGCCAAGGAGCCGACCGGCAGGGGCGAGCGGGTGGCCGTGGACGAAGAGGACGGCAAGCGCGCGGTAAGCCTCTACCAAGTCGTCGAGCATGCCAACAAGCAGGTCGCCTTCGTCGCCTTGTGGCCGCTGACCGGCCGGACCCATCAGCTTCGCGTCCATATGGAAGCGATCGGCACGCCGATCCTGGGCGACGGCAAGTATGGCGGGCCGGAAGCTTTCCTGGCGGGCACGGGACTTCCCAACCAGCTTCACCTGCACGCCCGGCGGCTGATCATGCCCCATCCGCGCGGCGGCCGGATCGACGTGACGGCGCCGCTGCCGCCGCACATGGTCACGACCTGGAATTACTTCAGCTTCGACAAGGAGAACGACGGCGATCCCTTCGCCTCGGTCGAGTAGGGCGAACCGGCGCAAACCGGCAAGACACCGGAACCGGCTGTCCTGAGCCGCGAAGGGCTTTCCGCTGCACATAATCGCCGACGTCTGCTATGAAACGCCCGCTCACAAGGCCGGGCATGAAACCCGGCTGCCGAAAAACAGGCATACAAAGCAGGGCTGCCATGACAAAGCCTCTCAAACTGGCTCTATTCGACTGTGATGGCACCCTGGTTGACAGCCAGTACGCGATCGTCGCGGCCATGAACACGGCGTTCATCGCGCTAGGACTGCCGGTGCCCGACCCTGCGGCAGTACGTCGCGTCGTCGGGTTGCCGCTGGTGCGGGCGGTGGCGATGCTGCTGCCGGGCAATCCGGAGCGGCTTCATGCCGCCGTCGCCGACAAGTACCGGCTGGCCTTCGCCGATGCCCGCAACCGGGGCGTCAACGAGGAACCGCTGTTCCCCGGCATGCGGCAGGCGCTGGAAGCGCTGGAGGAAGCAGGAGTGCTGCTCGGCGTCGCAACCGGCAAATCGCGGCGCGGTCTGGTCGCCACGCTGGACAGCCATGGGCTGCTCGACCGCTTCTGCACCTTGCAGACATCCGATACGGGACCGGGCAAGCCGCACCCGGACATGGTGTTCCGGGCGCTGGCGGAAGCCGGGGTCGAGGCGTCGGACACCGTCGTCGTCGGCGATACCAGCTTCGACATGCTGATGGCGGGCAGCGCCCGGACAGGCGCCGTCGGCGTCGCCTGGGGCTACCATGAGGTGGCGGAGTTGACGGAAGCGGGCGCGCAGCGCATTTGCCTGACGACGGACCAGGTTCCGGCCGCCGTCCTGGATCTGTTGGCTTGAGTCCGTCATTAAGTCCGTCAAGCCGGGCCAAACCGTACGATGCCGCGAATAGTAACGGATGATGTGAGAGATGAAGAGGTTCTATAAACTGGTCACGGTGGCTGAAGTCGATGACGGCCATGTCGTCCACCTCGATGGCAAGCCGGTCAGGACCCCTGCCAAGGCGCCGTTCGTCCTGAATAATCGCGCCCTGATGGAAGCCGTCGCCGAGGAATGGGACGCGCAGGTCGAAGACATCCGGCCGCATGCCATGCCGGTCACTCAGCTCGCCAGCACCGCGATTGACCGCATACCGGCCCAGCGGGAAGAGATCGTCCGTGCCGTCGCCGCCTATGCGGAAACGGACCTGCTGTGCTACCGCACCGATCACCCGATCGAACTGGCCGAACGGCAGCGCCGGCTGTGGCAGCCGCTGCTGGATTGGGCGGAGATCCGCTACGGCGCGGCTCTGGAAGTCCATATCGGCATCATGCCCAAACCCCAGCCACCGGCCGCCATCGCGCGTCTGGCCGAAGTCGTCGAGTCGCTCGACGACCTGACGCTGGCCGGCGTCCAGAACGCCACGTCGGAACTCGGCTCGCTCATCCTGGCGCTGGCCCTGCTTGAAAAGCGGATATCGGCGGAGGAAGCTTTCGCCGCGTCGCAAGTGGACGAAACATTCCAGATCGAGCAGTGGGGCGAGGATGCCGAAGCGACGGCACGGCGCGCGGCGCTGAGGGCCGACATTCAGGCGACCCGCCGCTATCTGGACCTCGTCCGGGGTTGAATGGTATCCAGACTGATCGGTCCTCTTCCCAATTTCCACGGCGGCGATGACACTCGATCAGATTGAAGCCAAAATGCGGGGCAGGCTTGCCCAGTTCCGCGCGTTCAACGCGGTTGCCCGATTCGATTTCGGCAAGGACGGATTGTTGCGGCTGGACGCCTCCCGAAGTCCCGCGACCTTGTCGCGCGACGATGGCGACGCGGTCTGCACCATCCGCATGAGCCTGGATAATTTCGACAGGATGCTGGAAGGCGGGCTCAACCCGACGCTCGCCTTCGCGACCGGCAAGCTCAAGGTCCAGGGCTCGATGGGCTCCGCCTTGAAGCTGGCGGCGCTGCTGGAGGAATAGTCCGGCGCTGATATCAGAAAGTTTCGCTGTCAGGAGCTTTCCAAGCTGGACATCGGAAGCGTTCGAACAACATTACCCGCAAAGCCGTTAGAATTAACCTTAACGTAATTCCGTCCCGCCATGATCCGGCGGAGTGCGTTTGGAGGTTTGGCATGCCGGTGACTGTTGGGCAGTGCTTCGTCAAGGCGGGTGCCTCGTACCCCGATGTCTGGCAAGTCGTCAGCATAGTCCAGCCGCCGGGCTTTCCAGTCCACGCACGGCTGGTAAGGATCGACAACCCGGATGACTGCAAGACGCTGTCGCTGGCGACCCTGGCCGACCGGCGGCAGTTCGTCCCCCATGGCGGACGGCAGATCCTCCGCCGCCGTTTCGCGCTGCTATGACCCTGTTCAGCGGAAATTCAGCCGGCATTGGTCCCCGCCCGACGCGCGATATATAGCGCCTCAGCCGACCGGCTCCAGTGCCGCCAACGTCGCTTCCAGCGCCGTTTCGATCGATGAGATCAGGGCCTTCGACTTATCCGGCGGCAGGGTGGTGTCTTCAAGCATATGGGCGATGGCCTGGAGCCTGGTGGCGCCGAAGCTGGCCGCGACGCCCTTCAATGTATGGGCGGCGCGGCGCGCGGTCGGCGCGTCACCGACATCCAGGGCGGCGCGCAAGGCGTCCAGTTCCTCCCGAGCACTCTCGGGGAACATGTCGATCATCATATCGTAGCTGTCGCCGACGGCGGCACGCAGTTCATCAAGCCGGGCAGTGTCGAGCAGGGGCAACTGGATCAGCAGGTCGTCCTCGCGGTCGGTATCCTGGCCGCGTTCGGGTGCCGTCGGTATGCTGAGTTCCTCGGCATGGCTGATTTCCAGGGTGCTTGCCGGATTCGTCAGCCGGGTAATCGCTTCGGACAGGGTCTTCCAGTCGATAGGCTTGGTAAAATACGCATCCATGCCTGCTTCCAGATGGCGTTCGCGATGGTTGGAGATGGCATCTGCCGTCAAGGCTATGATCGGAACACGCCCCGCCGCTCCTGGCAGCCGGCGAATCTCACGGGTGGCCGTCGCTCCGTCCATTACGGGCATCTGCATATCCATCAGGATCAGGTCATAGCCGCCGCCTGTCGCGGCTTCGACGGCTTCACGCCCGTTCTGGACCGGTTCCGTCACATGTCCCAGACGCTCCAGCATCTTGATGACGAGCATGCGGTTGACCTCGTTGTCTTCCGCCAGAAGTATCTTCACGCTGCGTCCCGTATACGGAGCGGCGTCCGGTGCCGTCCAGTCCGGCGGCGGGGGCAGGGAGCCGGTGCGGCCCCGTCCCAGCCGGATGGAGAAGTGGAAGACGGAACCGGCTCCCCATTCACTCCTCACATCGATCGAACCGCCCATCGCCTCGACCAGTTGCCGGCAGATAGCCAGCCCCAGCCCAGTCCCGCCGAAGCGCCGGGTGGTGGTGGCGTCGGCCTGAACGAAGGGTTCGAACAGCCGCGCGCGTTCCTCGTCCTTGAGGCCGAGGCCGGTATCGATCACTTCGAAGCGCAGCAGGTATTGCTCCATATCAGCTGCCGGTTCGACCACCGCCAGCCTGACCTCCACCATGCCGTCCTGGGTGAACTTGACCGCATTGCTGACAAGGTTGAACAGCACTTGCCTCAGCCGAGTCGGATCGCCGCGCACAACCTCCGGCGCATCGTTCGGCACGAAGGCGGTCAGCGCTATTCCCTTTTCGCCGGCATGTCCCAGGAACAACTGCACGACATCGTCGATGACGCGGCGCAGGTCGAAGTCGATGGCCTCGATCTGAAGCTGCCCGGCCTCGATCTTCGAGAAGTCCAGGACGTCGTTGAGCAGCGTCAGCAAGGCCTTGGCGGAGTTGCCCAGGGTCCTGACATAGTGGCGCTGCTCATTGGACAGCGGCGTCCCGACCAGCAGGTCGACCATACCCAGGACGCCGGTCATCGGTGTCCGCAACTCATGGCTCATCATTGCCAGGAACTGGGACTTGCCACGGCTGGCCTGTTCCGCGACCCGGCGCGCGGCGTCAAGATCCACCGCCAGGGTGCGCAGTTCCACGGCCTGCGCCGTCAGCCGGTCGCTGGCTTCGCGCAGTTCCTGTTCGTACCGCACCCGTTCCGTGATTTCGCGGGAAGACGCCAGGATGCTGGCGCCGTCGCCGGCATTTCCGCTGGCCGTCGCTTCGATCCGAACCGCCATGCTCTCGAACCAGAGCCAGCGCCCGTCCTGGTGGCGCAGCCGGAACATCGCGAGGCGCGGATGGCCTTCCAGCACCTCGTTGCGCGTCGCTTCGAGCATGGCCCGGTCGTCGGGGTGGACGAAGTCCGTCAGCCGCCTGCCGGCAAGCTGGCCCGGCGCGTGGCCAAGCTGCGACATGCAGGACGGCGAGACGTAGAGGATGGAGGTGTCGGGTGCGTGCAGCGAAATGATATCGGTGGCGTTGTCCGCAAGCAGGCGAAACCGCTGTTCGCTGTCGCGCAACTCCCGTTCGGTTTGCTTCCGGTCGGTAATGTCGCGCAGGATTCCGGTGAACAGCGTTTCTCCGCCATTGACCTTGCTGATGGCCAGGTCCAGGTCGACAAGGCTGCCGTCGGCGCGCTTGCCGCGCACTTCCCGGCCGATGCCGATGATCTTGTTGATGCCGGTCTGGATATGCGTATCGATAAAGCTCTGGTGACGCTTCGCCATCTCGTCCGGCATCAGCATCTCGATGCTCCGGCCGATCATGTCCTTGGCGGCATAGTCGAAGATCCTCTCGGCCGCCTTGTTGAAATCGCGGATCAGGCCGGCCTCGTCGATCGTCAGGATCGCATCGGCAGCGGTATCCAGGATCACTTTCAGGCGCCGCTCACTTTCGCGAATCTTCGCCTCCTGCTCGCGCAGACGGGTGATGTCGGTCTGGATGCAGACGATACTACCGTCCTTCGTCCGGCGCTCGGCGATGCTCAGGTGCCGTCCATTGGCAAGGCGCAGTTCGACCGGGTTGTCCGGAGGATGCCGGTGGGAGTTCAGCCGGTCCGCGATCCAACTCTCCGGATCGTCGCGGGCATCGACGTCAGCGATCTGGCGGCTTGCGACACAGGCCCTCAGGATCTGCTCGAACGTCATGCCAAGAGGCGTCGCGAATAAGTTGAGTTGCGGAGTATCGACGACGTAGTTGTCGTTATAGAGCGTCAGCCTGTCATCCGGATCATAAAGCGCGAAACCTTCGGATATGCTGTCGATGACTTCCCTAAGGCTTTGACGTGCCGTCCGCAATCCTTCTTCTGCCCGTCGCTGGTCGGTAACATCGGTGCCGACACTCTGATATCCGATGATTCTCCCGGTCGGGTCCGCCAAGGCGACATTGCGCCAGCGGATCCAGCGCAACTCTCCTGCCCGGTTTATTAGAGCGTTCTCATTGCAGAATTCGATCGGGTTGGAACTATCCTGAAACTGGTCTCCCTGGAAAAGCGCCAGCACCCTGTCCCGGTCCAGGTCCGGCAGCGACTGGGCGAACCGTGTGCCGATCAGTTCATGCGCGGGTTGCCCCATGGCGCGGGCATAGGCGACGTTGACATAGATCAGGGTGGTATCCGGAAGGAACCTCGATATCAGATCCTGCTGCTGATCCAGCACGCCCCGATAAAGCTCGTGGGTGCGCAACAGGTCCTGTTCCGCCCATTTCTGCTCCGTGACATCGGTCACGGTTCCCATCAGGCGGACGATCCGGGCCGTCTGGTCGAAAAGCGGCACCAGGGCCACGCGCAGCCAGCGGTGGGTTCCGCGCAGGTCCAGTTCGTGTTCGTATTCCAGAGCCCCGCGCAGCCGGACACAGTTCCTGCATCTCTGTTCCAGCGCCATGGCCTGCACCGGGCTCAGGACTTCCATCGGAGACCGGCCCTGGACCATCGATGTGGAAAGCCCCGTGATCTCCTCCAGGCGGCCGTTGATGCCTGCGTATATGAACATGTCATCGTCCAGTACTTCCATGGCGAACATCGGAACGCCGATAGACTGGATCATTCTCAACAGATCGTCCTGGGAGCAGGTCGCCAGCATCTTCTTTGTTGTTCTTCTTCGCAGTGCTCGCAAGGAGGGTGGATGTCGGGTCGCGGCCGGGAAGCCGTGGCGGCAGTTTGGGACGTCGCATATTGCCAAGTGATGTATAACGAATGGCTTACCGTGCTTTTTGATAGGGCGCCGCTTTGTTTTTCTCCACCCGTCACTTCGATGTGTAAACTGACAGGCAAAGTGTGCCCGGCGGAATTCAAGAAGGAATGACTGGTCTGAACGATATCGGCGCTGCGGAACTTTTCGACCGCGCCAGAGCGCTCCTGCTTGCGCGCGATACGGCGGCGGCGGACCGGCTGATTCGCCATGGCCGCTCCCAAGCGCCGGACGATTCGGCCTTGGCCTATCTGCATGGGCTTTGCCACACCATGGCAGGTGCTCCGACCGCAGCGGCGGAAGCGTTCGAAGCAGCGCTTGGACTCGATCCGGACAATGGAGGTACGGCGCTTCTGCTCAGCCGGGCGCTGCGCCGGTCCGGTCGGCCAGCCGATGCAGTCCGTGTAACGGCAGAGCTGGTCCGGCGGCATGCCGGAAACTCCGAGCTGCTGAACGAGGTGGCGGCGGACCTGCTGGAGGATGGCGACGAGCCGGCGGCGGCATCCTTGCTCGAACAGGCGTTGAACATCGCTCCCGACGATCCCGGTGTCCTGCACAACATGGGTGTCGCCTGCGCGCGGCTGGGCAGCCTGGAACGGGCGGAGGGAATGCTTCGCCGGGCATTGGAGCGGCAGCCGGCGGGAACGCCCGCATCGGATGCGTCTCGCGCGGCTTTGGCGGGGGTGCTCGCAACGCGCGGCTTTCCAGAGGACGCGCTTGCGATCGCCCGTGCCCTTATAACGGATGGCCGGGAGCCGGTTCATGCCTGGACCGTAATGGGCACGGTGGCGGCGCGGCAACGGCGGCGCGGGGAAGCAGCGGCGGCCTTCCTGGAGGCCGAACGGCTCGAGCCCGAAAATCCGAACGTGCTGTCCAACCTGGCCGCCGCACTCGGCGATGCGGACCGGCCGGACGAGGCTGCCCTTCGCTGGAGCCGCCTCGCCACGATGGGCCACGCCGAAGCGGGGGCCAGGCTGCGGCTGATATCCGGAACTCCCAGATCAGGCGAGGCGGTGCGCCGGCTGTTCCCGCTGTCCGATTCGCTTGCGCATGACAAGCTGCCGTTGGACCTACGGGCGGTGGACCTGCGTGAAGTGGACCTCTGCGTCGATCAGTGGCACCTGATCGACGGCGATCGGATGGCGCTCGACCTTGTCTTCACGCCGCCCCTCGGCAAGGAAAACTTCGTCATACAGCCGGGTAACGGTGCGGCCCTGGTCAGGGACGATCTGCCCCGCGAACGCGTCGATCAGCCGGTCGAGTTCCTGGGCGGCACCGGAAACTACTATCACTGGATGCTGGACACATTGCCGCGACTCGCGGCGATCAGGGACCATGACGACAGGCCGCTTCTGGTCAACCGCGACTTGTCAGGTTTTCATCACCGCACCCTCGAGCTTATGGGCGTGCATCCCGATCGGCTGATGGCCCCCTCCCGTGCGCCGGTTCTAACGCGATTCGCACGGCTGAGGATCTCCGGTCTGGTGTCCCGGCCGCGCCGGCCCGACGGGCAGATGGACTGGATGATTCCGTCGGTGAGCGCTTCGGCGGCGCACTGGGTCCGGGACCGGCTGATGGCCGGGATGGGGAGGGCGGACCACCTTGGACCGCGCCGCATCCTGATCTCCCGTGAGGGGTCGCTGTTCCGCCGGTGCGAGAACGAAGCCGCCATCGCCGCCATCGCCGCACGTCACGGCTTCGTGCCGGTCCGGCTGGAGGACCTGACGTTCGACGCGCAGGCCGATCTGTTCAGCGGAGTGGAAATCGTCCTGGGCGTCCACGGCGCCGGCTTCACCAACATGCTGTTCGCACCGCCGGGGGCTCTTTTGATCGAACTTCATCCCGCCGGGCATCTGCCGGTCTTCTACCGTCACCTGACCGGCCTGATGGGCCAGCGGCACAAGGCGATCCCCGGAACCATCACGCAGGCTTTGCGTCCATCGATGGAATACAACTGGAATTTCCGGGTCGATCCCGCCGATGTCGATCTGTGTCTGGCGGAGCTGTGAAGGCGGTAGAGCGGTTCCCGGACGATTGCCCGATGAGGCGCCACCGGCAATAAACGTCAATGATGTTGTCCGATGGACGCCACCATCAGGAAAACGATGACGGCGCCGAAGACCAACCATCCGACACGCGTCAGCCTTCGCCGGACGGCGGGGAACAGGATCGCCAGTACGGCCACGATCAGCAGTGTCTTGAAGAGCATGGGACGGATTGATGCATCCGGTATGCCGCCGCCGCAAGCTCTTTACATCGGATTCCAGGCTTTAGCGCGCTGCGGCTCCGGCCGCTTGGTCGGCTTGGCGCCTCGCCCGGCTGCCATGGGTGACCGAGAAGGCGCGGGTGATCTCCGCACCGAACAGGAAGATCTGCGATGAGTAGTAGACCCACATCAGCACGATCACCAGGGCTCCGGCGGCGCCGTAGGCGGATGCCACGTTGCTGCTGCCAAGATAGAGGCTGATCAGCAGCTTGCCGATCGAGAACATCACGGCGGTGATGAACGATCCGAACCAGACGTCGCGCCAGGGTATCCTGACGTCGGGCAGAAGCTTGTAGATGATGGCGAACAGGCTGGTGATCACCGCCAGCGAGATCAGCAGGTTGACGACCTGCATGATGATGTCCAGTCCGGGCATGATTCCGGCGAGATAGCCGCTGAGCGCGGTCAGCGCCGCGCTGACGACCAGCGAGACCAGAAGCAGGAAGCCGATGGCGCCGATCAGCGACAGGCTGAGCAGCCTCACCCGGACCAGCCAGACGATGCCGGGCTCCTTCGGCGGTTCGGTTTTCCAGATGACGTTGAGCGACGCCTGCAATTCGGCGAAGACGGTCGTGGCGCCGACGATCAGGGTCACGACGGCGACAATAGTCGCGATCGTGCCGGAAACGGGTTGTCCTGCGCTGGCGATCATCGCCTGGAGAGCCGCTGCGCCCTCGCGGCCCATCATGCTTTCCAGCTGACCCATCAGTGCGCCCTGCGCCGCTTCGGCGCCGAACACCAGACCAGCGACAGCGATGATCAGGAGCAGCATCGGCGCCATCGAGAACAGGGTATAGAATGCGATGGCGGCGCCCATGCTGGCGGCCCTGTCGTCCAGCCAGCCGTTGAAAGCGGTCACCAGGACCCGCCATACCTTGGCGAACGGCATGTCCAGCCTCCTTGAGCGATGACCTCGTTGGGGAACCAACGCGTCACCCATGAATGCGTCAGGCATGAAAAAGTCCCCGGAGACGCGGGGTGCGTCTCCGGGGGGAATTCATCAGGCGTTATTTCCGGCGCGGCGTTCAGATATCGCGCTTCGGTGTCGTCGTGCGGTCCACATCGACATCGACCGTCCGTTCGACACCGGTCCGCCCGGTTGTCGCCCGGTCCGTACCCGTGGTGTTTTCGACGTCCACTTCGGTGCGGCGGACGGTGTCGGACACGTGCTCGGTCCGTTCGGTGACGTCCTTGCT
>DASQKT010000588.1:0-2231 GCA_035630415.1 Skermanella sp. | reverse complement strand
CTGCCGCCCGGACTAGTTCAGCGACTGTTCGAGATGAAGCAGGGCGACGTGGCGACCGCACCCACCCAGGACGGGCAGGTGGTGGTCCGGCTGAGAGAGATCCAGAGCGTCGATCCAGCAAGCGCCGGCGCGCAGGTGGCGCAGGTACGCCAAGGCGTCCAGCAGGCGATTGCGGGCGACCTTCTGGCCCAGTTCACCGACGCGCTTCGCCAGCGCTATCCGGTGTCGATCCACCAAAGTACCATCGACACTATGTTCCAGCGGAACTGACCGATCATGAAGGCGCTCCCTGCCCGCTCCGGCTTTGGCGAAACCTATGCGGCGGGCAAGCCGCAGGTCGTCTGGACCACGCTCGTCAGCGATCTGGAAACCCCGGTTTCCGCGATGATCAAGCTGGCGGACGGCCAGTCCAACTGCTTCCTGCTGGAGTCGGTGACCGGCGGCGAAGTCCGTGGCCGGTACTCCTTCATCGGCCTGAAGCCGGACCTGATCTGGCGCTGTAACCGCGACAAGGTCGAGATCAACCGGCGTGCCCGCGTCGATGCGGAAGCGTTCGAGCCCAGCAGCGAACCGCCGCTTCAGGCCCTGCGTTCGCTGCTGGCGGAAAGCCGGATCGATCTGCCGGAAGAACTGCCGCCGATGGCCGCCGGGCTATTCGGCTATCTCGGCTACGACATGGTGCGGCTGATCGAGCGTCTGCCTGACGAAAACCCGGACATGCTGGGAATTCCCGACGCCATCCTGATGCGGCCGACCATCATTGCGGTGTTCGACGGCATCCAGAACCAAATCACGCTGGTGACCCCGGTCTGGCCGACTGCCGGAATGGATGCGGATTCAGCCTACGATCTGGCGCTGGAACGGCTGGGCGACGCGATCTCCGATCTGGAGCGCAATCTGCCCTACCGGCGCGAGGCGGCCAATGTGGTCCGGTCGCTGCCGGACCCCGTGTCCAACACGACCCGCGAGGAATACCATGCGATCGTGGAGCGGGCCAAGGAGTACATCCGGGCCGGAGACATCTTCCAGGTCGTCCCGTCCCATCGCCTCAGCGTACCGTTCGAACTGCCGCCCTTCAGTCTCTACCGGGCGCTTCGCCGGCTGAACCCCTCGCCTTTCCTGTTGTATCTGGACTTCGGCGACGGCCTCAGCATCGTCGGCTCAAGCCCGGAGATCCTGGTCCGGCTGCGCGACGGCAAGGTGACGATCCGCCCGATCGCGGGGACGCGGAAGCGGGGCGCCAATCCTGAAGAGGACAAGGCGCTGGCCGCCGACCTGCTGTCCGACCCCAAGGAGTTGTCCGAGCATCTGATGCTGCTGGACCTGGGCCGCAACGATGTCGGCCGCGTCGCCCAGATCGGCAGCGTAACGGTGACCGAGCGCATGGTGATCGAGTACTACTCCCACGTCATGCACATCGTGTCGAACGTCGAGGGAACGATCGATCCGCAGCACGACGCACTCGACGCCCTGTTCGCGGGCTTTCCCGCTGGAACTGTCTCGGGCGCCCCGAAGGTGCGAGCGATGGAGATCATCGACGAGCTGGAAAAGGCGCGCCGGGGCGTCTATGGCGGCTGCGTCGGCTATTTCGGCGCCAACGGCGCGATGGACACCTGCATAGCGCTCCGCACCGCCGTCCTGAAGGACGGGGTCATGCATGTGCAGGCGGGCGGCGGCGTGGTGGCGGACAGCGACCCGGAGGCCGAGTATCAGGAGACGGTCAACAAGTCGCGGGCGCTGATCCGCGCGGCTGAGGAAGCGGTTAGGTTCGCTTCCAGCCGCTGACGGACCAGCCCTACTGATCCGGTGTGGCCGCTCAGGCGGCCACCACCCTCCCCTCGAAGTCGAACCCGGCGCCTTCGACGGCATCCTTCACGGTGTCCTCGGACAGGTCGCCCTCGATCGAGACGATTCCCATCGGCAGATCGACTTCGATTTTGACAGCTGAGTTTCGCGCGGTGATGGCGTTGGTGACGGAGCGGACGCATCCGCCGCAGGTCATGCCTGAAACCTTATACTTTGCTGACATCGTGGTGCCTCCATTTGGCGTTTTGGTAGTTGGGTAGTGTTTGATCGAAGTGTCAGCCGCTCGGCTGACGGTTCTTCAGGATGGCGCTGACCGGCACCAGCGCGAAGCCTTTGGCGGCTACCGCAGGAAGCCACTCGACCAGCGCGTTCACCGTGGCGTCGTGCGGGTGGCCAATGGCGATGGCGTAGCCTTGGCGGCGCGC
>DASQKT010000587.1:0-7601 GCA_035630415.1 Skermanella sp. | reverse complement strand
TCGGTGAAGGTGATGGTCGAGCCGCGCGCCCCGGTGTCGAGAACGGGGACATTCCTGAATATCCCTTGCAGGAACTCCTTGGCCTTGGCCTCGTCGTTGTTCCATTTCTCCAGGGCGTAGCCCCAGGCCGCCAGATAGTTCCAGCGGGCGCCGCCCGACGTCTTGGGATTGGGCGTAATGACCTGGACGCCCGGCTTGGCGAGATCGTCCCAGTTCTTGATGCCCTTGGGATTGCCCTTGCGGACCAGGAAGACGATGGTCGAGGTGTAGGGCGAGCTGTTCTGCGGCAGACGGGCCTGCCAGTCCTTGGCGATCTGGCCGCGTTCCGCGATGGCGTCGATATCGTAGGCCAGGGCCAGCGTCACGATGTCGGCGTCGAGCCCGTCGATCACCGAGCGCGCCTGCTTGCCCGAGCCGCCATGCGACTGGTTGACCCGCAGCGTATCGCCGCCCTGCGTCTTCCAGTACTCGGCGAACGCCTTGTTGTACTCGACATAGAGTTCGCGCGTCGGATCGTACGAGACGTTCAGGAGCGTCGTATCGGCGGCCGCCGGCATGGATGTCAGCAGGCCGCACCCAAGGACGCCAGCCGCGAGAGTGGCACCAAGAAATCCGCGTCGGAGAAGGCCGAACACCATCTTCACTCCCCTATTCATAGCGATCGCGTTCAAAAAAGCGAACAACACAAACTTTATGTGTGTATTTTGCATAAGTTCCACCGGAATAGTAGAGTTATAAGCCCGAAGATGGAAAGCTTTTTTTTCGGGTCCGGCGCGATCATGAAATTTCGCCGCACCACCCCGGCAGGGCACGGTCCGGCATGTCGCGGTCCCGACAAATGCCTTGACCCAGGCTCTTTGGAGCGCACATAACAGCCGATACGCGGGATCAGGGCCATTATGCTGACGAACAAGGGAAAGTACGGTCTCAAAGCCCTTCTGCATCTGGCGAACCACGAAGGCAAAGGGTCGGTTTCGATCTCCGACATCGCCGACTGCAACAACATCCCGAAGAAGTTCCTGGACGCGATCCTGCTGGAGTTGAAGAACGCTGGACTGCTCTACAGCAAGAAGGGCAAGGGCGGCGGCTATTGGCTGGCCAAGCCGGCGGACAAGATCATGCTCAGTTCGGTCATCCGCGTGCTGGACGGCCCCCTCGCCCCGATCGCCTGCGCCAGCAGGACGGCCTACCGCCCCTGTGCCGACTGCGAGGATGTCGCGGCCTGCGAAATCCGCGCTCTCATGCAGGAAGTCCGGGACGCCATGGCGAAAGTGCTGGACGGCACCAGCCTTGCCGACCTGCGCAGCCGGAGCGCCGCCGCCGAAGCGATCCTGCTCTACGATATCTGAGGCGGGTCTGACGCCGGAAGGATCGACTGCGATCCGCGAATGTCGTTTGGCGGCGTCGCATTTTGCATCGCGCGTTTCGTCGGAATTGGCGTTGCGTGAGCAAATCCCGCCCCTGGACATATTCTTAAGATCAGGCCGGGCAGGCATGCTTGTTGCTGTGACATGGCTCGCAAAGATTGGCAGTCACAGGCGGGTTGAAGGCGATGGGTCGTGGTGGAGTGATATATCTCGATCAGGTGAAGGCGGCGCGCCAGCAGCAAGCCGCCAATCTCGGACGCAACCGCGACATCCTGTCGGAAGAGCACGGAACGGTTTCCGACGAAGTGAGCTTCAACCTTGCGATAGCCCAGGTGTGGCATCTGATCGTTGCGGATCAACTGAAGCAGCATCAGGACGACCTTCGACAGGCGGTCGAGTTCTGTCAGGCGTGCCGGGAAGCCTGCGACTTGACGGACATCGAAGCGATGCAGCGTGCCCGCGACGAACTGGTCAGGATGCGCCGTAACCGTGCCCTGACCAGGGCTTCGGTATGAGCATTGGCCGGCTGAATAGGCCGTTTTTCAGCTTATTGCGCATTACCCACTATCCTTAGTGGGATTCCGGCCTCATCGTCCCCATCTGAAAGCTAGTATTTTCCGTAAAATCGTAGAGCGGAGCATGCCGGCTGCGCTGAACCGTCACCCGTATCCGGCGCATGCTTCGAAATACCTGGCTAATCATCTGGAGATCCGTCATGACCGCCCGTCAGAAACCAAGCGCCGCTGCTCCCAAGAAGCGTCAGGCGACGAAAGCGGCTTCCTCGGTTGCAGCGAAGGCCACGCTGTCGGCCGCCAACTCCGGACTGGCGCTCGCAAGACTTTCCGAACAGCGGAACGACGACAGGCGGGCACTGCGTCTTGCCCAGGCTCCCGCGCGGGTCGTTTCCGCCGTCAAGGAACATAAGTATCAGGTCGGTCAGGTGGTCGATTTCACGCCGGGCGCACTGACGCTCGAGACGTCGATCGGCAAGTACGAGATTGTCCGTCACCTGCCGCCGGAAGGTCCGGAGAACCAGTACCGGATCAAGAGCGTCCTGGACAGCCATGAGCGCGTCGTCAGGGAGAGCCAGATTGCCTGATTTCACAACGCATGACGTGGAAGCTCTCGCTCAAAAACTTTATGAAGCAAGCGATCCGGAAGCGACGCCCTGGGCCGAGCGCAGCCTTGTCGTCCGCGATCCCTGGCTGGCGGTCGCGAAGAAGAGGCTGCTGGCCGCCGTCCTTCCGCGAGCCTGACCCCACAAGCCTGATCAGGAACCCGGCAGCCGGTGCCGGTCAGGACTCGGGCGTGTCATCCGGCGTCGGAACGCCTGACAGGCGCTGGATATCCTCCAGCGAACTCGCGATCAGCTTCTTGTATCGCGGGTCCTGGCCTTCCGCCGTGCCGGCGAGGACGGTGATGAGGTAATGGGCCTTTCGCCCAGCCTCCTCCCATGTCGCGGCGGGACCTGAAGACAGGGCGTCTTCCAGATCGTCCTGATGCTGGCGGAGCATCACCCGGTCTGCCTCGACCCCGGCGGTGTGCCTCCGGTCCTCGGTCGCCTTCTGCGCGGCCATGCCCCTGTGGGTATCGAGTTCGATGGGTTCATCAGTCGTCATGACGATCCTTTCGGGCTTTCCTGCGCGCGGTTACCGCAGCGTGTCGGTCACGCAGCTTCCTGATCGCGGATTCTCGCCTCTTCCAACTCGACCGGATCGACGACGGCGACCTGGGTCAGCTTGGGCTGTCCGGGAGGCTGAAGCAGGAACAGCAGGGTTTCGATCCGCCGCCAGGCGGGGAACGACAGGCCCTCGATCAGTTCCTCCAGCGTCTCGATCTTATAGGTTCCCGCCTGCAAAGGCTCCTCGAAACCGCTCAGCCGGAAAGGCCTGCTGAAAGTTATCGTGCTGGGAAC
This sequence comes from Skermanella sp., assembly GCA_035630415.1. Classification (GTDB taxonomy): domain Bacteria; phylum Pseudomonadota; class Alphaproteobacteria; order Azospirillales; family Azospirillaceae; genus Skermanella. Next base: position 4,319 of record DASQKT010000587.1, on the reverse strand, counting down.
TGTACGTTGGGTCATAACTTACCTCCACAAACCATATGATTATAACTTAAGATGCCTTACACCAACACGCAAGCTATACTCTCAATGCGCAAACGATATCAAGATAGTTTGAGTCCTTAACATCGTAGAATTTCTTTTCCGTCCAATTTTTATTGGAACGTTGTGCGGCGCGTCATGTTCTTAGCGTGTGCAGCATGGGCGATCAGTTATCGCCGGATGCTCACGACAAGCAAACACCAGAGGAACGCATCATGCCAACATCCGTCATTGGATTGTTCGAAACCCAGGATATTGCCCGCAAGGTCGTCAGCGCCCTGGGCAAGGCCGGCTTTGATGACGACAAGATCGAGACGCTGACAAAAATCGGCGTCGGCGAGGTCACCGATCGACTCGTGGAAGCCGGCTACGAGAAAGACAAGGCCCGCCGCTACGGCGAAGCGATTCAGAAGGGCGGCGTCCTGATCGTCGCCGATGTGGAAGACGACAAGGCCGACGAGGCCCTGAGCACGATGCGGCGCTTCGACGTGCTGACTCCGGAGGCTCTGCTGGAGAGCGCCGGGGAAGAAACATCCGCCCAGGTGATCGAGGAATCTCTTGAAGTCGGCAAGACGAAGGTTTCCGCCGGCAAGCGCCTGACGACCGAAGTCAGCGAACGCGAAGTCCAGGAGACGGTCACTCTCCGCGACGAGAGCGTCGAGGTCGAGCGCACCAAGGTCGGCAAGGCGCTGAAGCCGGGAGAAGCCGCCGATGCGTTCAAGGAAACGTCGGTCGAAGTCAGCGGCTATACCGAAAAGCCGGTGGTTTCCAAGGAAGCCCACGTGGTCGAGGAAGTCAGCCTGAACAAGAACTCCGGCGAGCGCGACGTTACCGTCAGCGGGACCGTCCGCCGTCAGGACGTCACGGTCGAGGACGTCGATCAGAAGGCGAAAAGCTCCAAGAAGTCCTGACGCCGGGACAGGATGACGAGAGTGGAAGAACCCCTGCGGGAGTTCTTCCACCCGTTCGGCCATCAGAACAGCCAGCCATTCACCTGAAGAACGACTGCCACCACGGCAGCCACCGCGACGAGGCCGATAGTCTGCGGGCTGACGGCGGCAGCGCCGCTGCCTGCCGCGCCGCCGTTGTCCGTCCCGTATGTATTGGATGAAGGTCTGGAACCACCTTGCGGCAGGAACTGGACCAGGCGTTCCGAAATGCCGGAATAGTCGGGTACCTCCGGCTCGCTTCTGGGCAGTCGAGCGAGGATCGCAGCAAGGGCGGAAACGGCGGCCGCGCGCGGCATCTCCGCCAATCTGGCCGCTTCACCCCAGGGGTCCATGCCAAGTCTTGCCAGGGCCGACAGAATGCTGAGCGGCGTGCCGTTATTCTCTTCCCACACCGGAGCAAAAAGAAACTCCTGCAAATCGGAGTGGTGCAAGTTGAACCCAGCGCGCATGGCCATTTCGCCGTTCCTGAAACCGAGACTCGAAAACTCATTCATATGTGGATTTATTTATCCAATTATTCAACTGATAATATGGAAAATCGTGTAATCCTGTAGATTTTGCCGCCGCTATCGCCACCGGCATCGCGATATCGATGCCGGTGGCGGAGGCGTCTTGTCAGCGCTCGGTCTTGAGGATTTCGCCGGTGGAGCCGTCCACCTCGACCTCGCGGGTTTCGTCGCCGACGAGCACGGTCACCTCGTAGTGGATGCCGCCGGTGTCCTCGTCGATTTCCGCTTCCATGGCCTTGCCGTTGGTGTTCTGCTCGGCGACGCCGATCGCCTGGGTCAGCGTTGTCTTGGCGCTGTTCAGCTTGCCGGCATCGACCTTGTTGACGCCGAGGAAGTCGGCAAGGCGGCCCTGCTCTTCGGCCTTGGTCGACTGGCCGGTGGCGGCGTCGATATGATAGGTCATGACCTGATCGCCGTTCATGACCTTGATCTCGTACTGGGACTTGCCGTCGTCGTGCTCGAACTCCGCATCGACGGCGCGGGCCTGTCCGCCCTGGGCCTTTTCGGCTGTTTGAATCGCCTGGGTCAGCGAGGTGCTGGACTGCGAGAAGGCCTTGTAGTCGTCGCGGTCGGCGGCGAGGGCCGGAGTTGCCAGGAGACCGGCGGCGAGCATGGTGGCGGTAAAGCCGAGCTTGGTGTTCATATCATCCTCTGTGCGCGTTTGATCCGGGAGCTTTGAGCCCCCGTTGTCAGCATTCAACAGATCGGATGCCTGAAAAGTTGCCGCGCTGGGCACGTCCGCAATTATGGCGCAATCGCGGCGGCGTCTTCAGAACTCGTCCAGGTTCTCGTGCATTTCCTCGATCCGCGCCAGACGCTTGCGCCCTTGCGCGCCGGTGCGGACGATGACCTGATTGGCCAGGATGTGGCAGAGCGCCAGCACCGCGACATGGTTGTCGAGTGGACCGTGGGAGCGGGTGTTGCAGCGGAGCAGCCAGTCGGCGCCGGTGTCGGCGGTCATCCCGTGGTCGGCGATATAGGCGATCTTCGATCCCATCTGGCGGGCGGCGGTGGTGATCTTGCCGATCTCCTTCACGCGGCGGCGCAGGCCGAAGACGATGACGACATCGGTCGGCTCGAAGCAGGCGGTGTATTCCCCCAGCGTCTCTCCCGCGACGGGAAGCAGACGGACGCCGTCGCGGACCTGGACGAACTGCCAGCGCAGGTAGCCGGCCAGGAAATAGCTGTTGCGGAACCCGACCAGCCAGACCTGACGGGCTGACGCCACGGCTTCCGCCACCGCGTCGATCACGGCGGGGTCGATCTGCTGGAAGGTGCCGCTGACATTGTCGGCGCAGGCCTGGAGATGGGAATTGACGAAATCGGCGCCGTTGGCCGCCGGAGCGTGGTTCATCAGGTAGAGCGGCGAGCCCCAGGACTTCGCCTCCCGCGCCAGCACGCGCAGTTCCTCGTAGTTGCGAAAGCCTAAGCGCTGGACGAAGCGGCTGACCGCTGCGTTGGAGACGCTGGTCAGCCGCGCCAGCTCCGACGCCGAATAGCTGGCGATATCGCCGGGATATTCCAGCATCAGGTCGGCCAGCCTGCGGTCGGTGGGCGACAGGTCCTCGTAGCAGGACCTGATCCGGGCGGACAGCGATTGGGGCAGGCTCTGAGCTTCCATAGGGATGAGGGTATCTGCATGAAAATCTATTTTCATTAGGAACACTTTCTTTCCATAATCTCCCGGTGTCCAGTGGAAAACCCGCATTGCGAATAAACTTTCCGACAGCACGGGGATTGTTGTGCGGAAATTCGTTTTTGGTCGATATACCTAATGAAAAAATATTTTTACGATGTTAACCTTCTCTCAACAACGAATGGCCTTGAACCGAAGGCGCGGAAGAACAATGACACGGGGGAGACGCGGGACATGAAGATCGGTTTCATCGGCCTCGGCATCATGGGCCGCCCCATGGCCGGACACGTGATCCGGGGCGGTCATTCACTCCACATATACAGCCGGGGCATTCCCCCGCAGGAACTGGTCGAGGCAGGCGCCGTCGTCTGCGGGTCGCCGCGAGAGGTTGCGGAGCGGAGCGATGCCGTCATCACGATGGTCCCGGACACGCCCGATGTCGAAGCGGTGGTCTTCGGCCCCAACGGCATCGCGGAGGGCTTGGGCCGTGACAAGATCCTGATCGACATGAGTTCGATCAGCCCGATGGCGACGAAGAAATTCGCCCAACGGCTGGCCGAACGGGGCTGCGAGTGGATCGACGCTCCGGTGTCGGGCGGCGATGTCGGTGCCCGGAACGCCACGCTCTCCATCATGGCGGGTGGTTCCAAGGCGGCTTTCGAACGGGTGAAGCCCGTCCTGGAGCTGATGGGCCGGAACATCACCCTGGTCGGGTCCGCCGGCGACGGGCAGACCGCCAAGGTTGCCAATCAGATCATCGTGGCGCTCACGCTGGAGGCGGTCGCCGAGGCGCTGGTGTTCGCCTCCAAGGCCGGGGCAGACCCGATGCGAGTGCGCCGGGCGCTGATGGGCGGCTTCGCAAGCTCCCGGATTCTCGAGGTCCATGGCGAGCGCATGATCGAGCGGAACTTCGAACCGGGCTTCCGGGTCGAGCTTCACCAGAAGGACCTCAACCTTGCCCTGCAATCGGCAAGGGAATTGCAGGTGAGCCTGCCGAATACCGCCGGAACCCAGGAGCTTTTCAACGCCTGTGCCGCCCAGGGCGGAGGACGGCTGGACCATTCGGCGATCGTCAAGACGCTCGAACTGATGGCGGGTCACGAGATCGGCGGCAGCGCCCCCAAGGTATCCCAAACCTAAAGTCGTAACGCGCCGATGGCGCACCTAAACAGGGAAGGCAGACAGATG
>DASQKT010000586.1:0-4753 GCA_035630415.1 Skermanella sp. | reverse complement strand
CTTCGCCGCCTTCTCAGCCGCCCTGCGGGTCCGGAAGCTGGATGCCCAGCCCTCGTAGATCGACTGCCGTCCCCGAGCCACCGCCAGGGACGCGGCGGGAACGTCGCGGGTGACCACGCTGCCGGCGCCGATGATGGCGCCGTCGCCGATCGTTACCGGGGCTACCAGAGACGAGTTGGAGCCGATGAAGGCGCCGGCGCCGATCTCGGTGTGGCTCTTTAAGAAGCCGTCATAGTTGCAGGTGATGGTGCCCGCGCCGATGTTGGCTTTGGAGCCTACCGTGGCGTCGCCGATATAGGTCAGGTGGTTGACCTTGGCGCCTTCATGGACGCGGGCGTTCTTGATCTCGACGAAGTTGCCGATATGGGCATCCGGGCCGATCTCCGACCCCGGACGCAGCCGCGCGAACGGACCGATGATGGCGCCCGGCGATACGATGACCTCTTCCAGATGGCAGAACGGCTTGATCTCGACCCGGTCCGCGACATCGACCCCCAACCCGAATACGACGTTCTGCCCGACCAGCACGTCCCGACCCAGCCGCGTATCGTGGCTGAAATAGACCGTGTCCGGATCGGCCAACGTCGCTCCGGCGGCCATCGCGGCGGCCCTCAGCCGGCGCTGCATGATAAGCTCGACCTCCGCCAGTTCGGCGCGGGAGTTGACGCCGACGACCTCGTCCGCCGACGCTTCGACGACGCGGCAGGCATGGCCGGCGGCCCGCGCCACGGCGACCGCATCGGTCAGATAGTACTCGCCCTTCGCGTTGTCGCTGCCGATGCTGTCGAGCAGGCCGAACAGCCGCGCGCCGTCGAACGCCATCAGCCCCGCATTGCACAGGGTGACCGCGCGCTGTTCCTCCGTCGCGTCCAGGTATTCCACGATGGCATCCAGCCCGCCATCGGCGCCCAGAATAAGCCGGCCATAGGCGCCGGCCACGGCAGGCCGCATCCCGAGCACGACGACGGCGGGATCGGAAGCCTCCCGACGGGCCTGGACCATGGCGCCCAGCGTCTTCGCCGTCACCAGCGGCGTGTCGCCGTAAGCGACCAGCACGTCGCCGTCGAAGCCCTCGAGCAGCGCACGGGCAGCCATCACGGCGTCGCCGGTGCCGCGCTGGTTCTCCTGGACGACGGTGGCATGGGGAGCGACCTCCGCCGCGACGGACTCCATGCCGGGGCCTATCACCGCGATGATCTTCTCCGGCGCCAGCAGGGACGCGGCCGCCACGACATGGGCGACCATGGAGCGGCCCGCCACCTTGTGCAGCACCTTCGGCAGATCCGACTTCATGCGGGTGCCCTTGCCCGCCGCCAGAATAATGCAGGCGAGCGGACGGCGGGTTTCGGTATGATGCGTCAGTGTCATGGTGCGGTTTTCGTCTGATCTGCGTTCAGGAGAGGATTGGCCCCCTTGTGCCACACCTTGGGCACTTGCCAAAGCCCTTGATCCGGACTTGACCGAAAACCGCCCATTTGCCGTTCAACAATCCACTCACGCCCAATCCCTCACGCGGAACAACCGGATGCCTCAGCTTCAAGCCGTAATCTTCGACCTGGACGGAACCCTGATCGACAGCGCCCCGGACATCACGGGGGCGGTCAACAAGCTGCTGACCCGGTACGGCCGTCCCACCATCGGCGTGGAACAGGTCCGGGGTATGGTCGGCGACGGAGCGCCAATCCTTCTCCGACGAGCCTTCGCCGCGACCGGTGCCGAAATCGACCCGCTGGCGTCGGACGAGATCTACCAGACTTTCCTCGACTATTACGAACAGCAGCCGTCCTCGCCAGACTCGATCTTTCCCGGCGTTCCCGAAACGCTCGACCTCCTGCTGGCGCGCGGCCTGAAGCTCGGCCTCTGCACCAACAAGCCGGAGCGCGTCACGACCGAGGTGCTGGCCCAGCTCGACCTTGCCCGCTTCTTCGAATCCGTCGCGGGCGGCGATACCCTGCCGGTGCGGAAGCCGGACGGCGGCCATGTCTCGTGGGTAATGGAGCGCCTGGGCGCTTCCAAGGACGGCGCCGTGATGGTCGGCGACAACCACAACGACATCGCGGCGGCGCGCGGCGCCGGTATCCCGGTGATCGCCGTCAGCTACGGCTACCCTCACTTCCCCACCGCCGAGATGGGCGCCGACGCGATCATCGACCACTTCACCGAACTGCCCGCGATGCTGGACACCCTTGCCAACCGCTGACGCCATCCGCCGAAGGCCCAAATTTTCGGCAATCGGTGATGTCAGCGCCGTAACTTATTGCCCGCAGGCCCATTGATCGCGCGAAAGAGGGATGCCAAGTCGTCGCACTGTTTAATGCGATACGCGGCTCCAAACTTCGTCGTACCGGAACCAAGGGCGTCAAAGCCCTGTTCCGGGGCACACAGATCAAGGACTGGAGCGGACAATGGACATCGATCCGTTGATGTTGTCTCGTATTCAATTTGCTTTCACGATATCTTTTCATATTCTTTTTCCGGCCTTCACTATTGGTCTTGCCAACTGGATCATGGTGCTTGAAGCCCTGTGGTTGCGGACCGGCCGGGACGTCTATCGGATGCTGTCGGAATTCTGGACGAAGATCTTCGCGATCTCGTTCGGCATGGGCGTCGTGTCCGGTATCGTCATGTCGTACCAGTTCGGCACCAACTGGAGCCGCTGGTCCGACATCACCGGCAACGTGCTGGGGCCGCTGATCCAGTACGAAGTCGTGACCGCCTTTTTCCTGGAAGCGGCGTTCCTCGGCATCCTTTTGTTCGGGCGCAACCGGGTGCCGCGCGGCATGCATTTCTTCGCGGCCCTGATGGTGGCGCTCGGAACGATCATCTCGTCGTTCTGGATCCTGTCGTCCAATAGCTGGCTGCACACCCCCGCCGGGTTCGAGATCCGCGACGGACGCTTCTTCGTGACGAGCTGGTGGGAAGTGGTCTTCAACCCCTCGTTCCCCTACCGCCTCGCCCATATGGTCACCGCCGCCTTCCTGACGACGTCCTTCGTGATCGCCGGCATCAGCGGCTGGTACATCGTCCGGGGCCAGTTCGCCGAATACACCCGCATCAGCTACCGGATGGCGCTCGGCATGATCGCCTTGCTGGCGCCGCTCCAGATCCTGCTGGGCGACCTTCACGGCCTGAAGACGCTGGAGATGCAGCCGGCCAAGATCGCCGCGATGGAAGGCCATTGGGAAGGCGGCGAAAGCGCTCCGCTGATCCTGTTCGCATGGCCCGACATGGAAGCCGAGGAGAACCACTTCGAGATCGGCATTCCCTATCTCTCCAGCCTGATCCTGACCCACGAACTGGAAGGCAAGGTTCCGGGCCTCAAGCAGTTCGCCCTCCAGGACCGGCCCTATGTGCCGATCGTGTTCTGGACGTTCCGCATCATGGTCGGCATTGGCTTCCTGATGCTGTTCGTGGGACTGGGCTTCGTCTTCCTGACGTGGCGAAAGCAGCTGTTCGAGGCGCGCTGGTTCCACTGGATCACCGTCGCCACGACGCCGATCGGTTTCGTCGCGATCATCGCCGGCTGGTTCACGACCGAGATCGGGCGGCAGCCCTGGATGGTCCAGGGTCTGGTCCGGACATCCGAGGGCGTCACGCCGTCGCTGACGGCCGCCGGCGCGCTGACCTCGCTGGCCGCCTTCCTCGTGACATACGCACTGATCTTCACCGCCGGGACCTACTACATCCTGCGCCTGCTCCAGATCGGCCCCAGGCCATCCTATGAGGATCTCGAACCCCATGCGGTGGCGGACGTAGGACGCCCCAAACGCCCGATGTCCCTGCCCGATGAACGTATCGAACCGGCGGAGTAAACCGAGATGGAATGGTGGCAGGACCTCACCCTGATCTGGACCGGCATCGTCGCCTTCGCGATCATCATGTACGTTCTGATGGACGGCTTCGACCTCGGCCTCGGCATCCTCTTCCCGTTCGCCGGCAAGGACAGCGACCGCGACGTCATGATGAACACGGTCGCCCCGGTCTGGGACTTCAATGAAACTTGGCTGATCCTGGGTGGCGCCGGGCTGTTCGCGGCGTTCCCCCTCGCCTACGCGGTCATCCTGCCGGCGCTCTACCTGCCGCTGCTGGTCATGCTGATCGCCTTGATCTTCCGAGGCGTCGCCTTCGAGTTCCGCTTCAAGGCGAATGCCAGCCGCTTCCTGTGGGACCGCAGCTTCCATTTCGGCTCGCTGCTCGCGACCATGGTCCAGGGCATGGCGCTGGGAGCGTTCATCCAGGGCTTCAACGTCGAGGACCGCGCCTATGTCGGCGGAATGTTCGACTGGTTCTCGATCTTCTCCGTGGTGACGGGACTGGCGCTGGTCGCGGGCTACGCGCTGCTTGGCTGCACGTGGTTGATCTGGCGGACGGAGGGTTCGCTTCAGGAATGGGCTTTCAACCTGTCGAAGCCGCTGTTCCTGGCCGTGGTCGGTTTCGTCGGGGTGGTCAGCATCTGGACGCCGCTGCTCAACGACACGATCGCGCAGCGCTGGTTCTCCTGGCCCAATATCCTGTACCTGTCGCCGGTCCCGATCCTGACGGCCGGTCTGGCGCTGATGTTCTGGCGGGCCATCAACAACCGGCGGGAGGTTCAGCCCTTCGCGCTCACCATGGGCCTGTTCCTGCTGTCCTTCCTGGGGCTGGCGGTCAGCCTGTGGCCCAACGTGATCCCGCCGGATATCAGCATCTGGGACGCGGCCTCACCGCCGGAAACGCAGGAATTCCTGCTGGTCGGCATGGTGTTCCTGATCCC
>DASQKT010000585.1:0-8959 GCA_035630415.1 Skermanella sp. | reverse complement strand
GCTGTGCGCCTCAGTGCGGTAAGTGCGTGCCCACGGTGCGTTGCATGGTGAAGAATAACGACAATCGCGTCCTTGCCGCCGTCGATCCGGCAAGTCTGGCCGACCCGGACGGCGTTTTTGCGTTCGCATAGGAAAAGACCGCAGGCTCAGCTTTCGAGCACCGCCCTCAGGAAAGCCTGCGTCCGTTCATTTTGCGGATGATTGAACAAGCGGTCCGGCGGCCCCTGTTCGAGAATCCTGCCCTGATAGAAGAAGCAGACGCGGTCGGCGAACTCGCGGGCGAAGCCCATCTGATGGGTGACCATCAACATGGTCAGGTTGTGCTCATGCGCCAGATCGCGGATCACGTTCAGCACTTCGCCCACGGTTTCCGGGTCAAGCGCCGACGTCACTTCGTCGAACAGCATGACGCGCGGCCTCATGGCAAGCGCCCGCGCGATCGCGACGCGCTGCTGCTGTCCGCCGGAAAGCTGAGCCGGATAATGGTTCACCTTGTCGCGGAGACCGACCATGTCGAGCAGGTCCCGCGCGCGGGCGTCTGCTTCCTCCTTGTCCATGCCGAGGACATGGACCGGCGCCTCGGTGACGTTGCGGAGCACGGTCATATGGGGGAACAGGTTGAACTGCTGGAACACCATGCCGACGTTCTTCCGCATCTCGCGCAGGTGACGGGCGTCGGCCGGGACGAGGTTGCCGTTCTTCGGCATGTGCCAGAGCGGAGCGCCGTCGATCTCGATCACCCCCTTGTCCGGCCGTTCCAGCGTCATCAGGACGCGCAGCAACGTCGATTTACCCGAACCGCTGGGGCCGATCAGGGCGACCTTCTCGGCGGGTGCTATGTCGAGGTCGAGATCGTCGAGCACCACGAGGCTGCCGAACGACTTGCATATTCCCTTGAACCGGATCATCGGCTTCGCCCCTGACGGCGCTGCCTGGGGCATGTCGAGGTCCGGCTGAGTCTGGTGCCTGACTGGAGAGGGATTGGACATCGGCGCGGGGCTCCGCTGCTGGAATGGGTCAGATCCGGCGCAGCGCGCCGAGATGATTTTCGAGGCGGCCGATCAGGACGGCCGAGATCAGGCTGACGATCAGGAACAGCAGCCCGACGATGGTCAGCGGTTCCAGGTACTGGAACGTCTCCGATCCTTCGATCTTCGCCACCTGCATCATCTCGAGCACGGTGATCGCCGACAGCAGCGGCGTATCCTTGAAGATCGCGATCAAATAGTTGCCGAGCACCGGGACGATGGGCGGCAGCGCTTGGGGCAGGATGATCGAGCGGAATGTGTGCAGCGGACTGAAGTCCAGCGCCCAGGCTGCCTCCCACTGGCCGCGAGGGACGGCGTCCAGTCCTGCCCGGTAGACCTCCGCCGTATAGGTCGCGTAATGGAGGCCAAGCCCGATGACCCCCGTGATGAACGGCGTCGTCTGGACGCCGAAGCCCGGCATGACGAAGAACAGGAAGTAAAGCTGGACGAGCAGCGGGGTCGAGCGGATGAACTCCGCGATGGCGCCGACCGGGATCGACAGCCACAGTTTGCCGGACCGGCGCGCCAGCGCGATCATCAGCCCCAGCACCAGCGCTATCGCGAAACCGGCCAAAGCCGCCTGCACCGTGACGATCAGCGCGTCGAGCAGCTTCGGCAGCACCGCGAGAGCATAGTCCCAATCCCAGATCATCGCGCCATTCCCTTCAAGCGACCGACCGACAGGCGCCGTTCCAATGTCCTGAAGACCGACGTGATGCCCAGGGCTATCAGGAAGTAGAAGACCAGGACCGCCAGGAAGATCGGCGCGGTCTTCAAGGTCGCGGTATTGAGAAGCTGGCCCTGGAACGTCAGGTCGGTGATCGTGATGAGCGAAACCAGGGCGGTCGCCTTCAGCAACTCGATCATCAAATTGTTGAACGGCGGCAGCATGGCGACGACCGCCTGGGGCAGGATCACGCGGCGCATCGCCAGGGCCGGCGGCATGTTGAGCGCCAGCGCCGCTTCATGCTGGCCGCGCGGGATCGCCAGGACGGCGCTCCGCACCACCTCGGCCCCGTAGGCGCCGATGTGGAGCCCAAGCCCGATCACGGCCACCGTCATGGGCGACAGCGACAGGCCAAACAGCGGCAGCGCATAGAACAGCCAGAAGAGCTGGACCAGCGCCGAGGTGCCCCGGAAGAACTCGATATAGGTCACGGCGATGCCGCGCACGACGCGCCACGGCGACATCCGGGCCAGCCCCGCCACCAGGGCACAGATGGCGGCCAGCAGCCCCGCCATCGCTGTGATCTGAATGGTGATCAGGGCGCCCTGAAGCAGGTTGCCATAGAACTCGATCGGTAGAAACATGACGGCGTCCTTCCGTCATCGGGGGCAGCCGGCGCGGATGCGCCAGGCCGCTTCAGGAAAAGGCGGTTACTTGGCCGCGCACAGCTCGGCCGTGGTCTTTTCCGGCATCTCCGACTTGGTGAAACCGAAAGGCTCGACCAGGGCCAGATGTTCCTCGGACCCACGGTAGGAGACCAGGACCTTGTTGAAGGCCTCAAGGAAGTCCTTATCTTCCGGGCGGAAGCCGAAAGCGCCGTAGCCCCTGATGCTTTCGCCGTCGATCACCGGGTCCTTGAACGGTTCCGCGCGCTCCAGGCCTTGACCATTCTTCGACAGCAGGTCCTGGATGGTCAAGGCCGTACCGGCATAGGCATCGACGCGGCCGGTCCGGACGCCGGCAAGAGCGCTCGGGCCGTCGGGAAAGACGACGAGCTGGGATTCGGCGACGCCCATCTTCCGGGCATAGCCGGCTTCGACGGCGCCGGCCATGACGCCCAGCTTGGCGGACGAATTCTTGGCGAAGTCCTCGTAGCCTTGCAGCTTCTTCGGGTTCCCGACGGCGACCGCGAAGGCTTCGCCGATCGAATAGCTGGGTTCGGAGAACTGGACCTGCTTGCAGCGCGGCGGCGTGATGTACATGCCGGCGGCGATCATGTCGAAACGCCCGGCCCGCAAGCCGGGGATCAACGCGCCGAATTCCGTCAGCACGCCTTCGACCTTGGTGACGCCCAGCTGCTTCAGGACGGCCTTGCCGACTTCCGGCGCTTCGCCCGTCAGCTTGCCATCCGGCGTCTGGTATCCGAACGGCGCTTCATTGGCGAAGCCGATCCGGATTTCCCCAGTGCGCTTGACGCGCTCCAACGTGGTTTCGGCGGATGCGGCGGCCGCCGTCAGCGTCAGGCCGATGGCGGTCAGTGCGGTCGCCGCAAGACGGGACCAGGATGTTATCTTGTTCATTACTACCCTCTCTGTTCATCATTGCTGCGTTGTTTCGGCAGTTTCTTTTTTTTGCAGTTTCTTGTATTTTGAATGAAGTACCTGAAACCGGCATCACGGCCGGACGGCTACGACCGCCAGGGTATCCCCTGTCCGGATGATGCCGGGGAAATGGCGGGCGGCGAGGATGCCGTCCAGGGCGGCGCGGTATTCCCGTGCCGCGACGCCGGTCCTCCCCATGGCATGGACCCGTGCGATGACCGATCCGGCGCGGACCGGTTCGCCAAGATCGACGCACATTTCCAGGATGCCGTCGTCCTCGGCGGTCGTGAAGCATTCGGGACCCGGCATGTCCAGCCTGATGCCGGGTACCCGTTCCGGCTCTCCGGACAGGATGCCCGCGTGCTTCAGGACGTTGCGGACTCCCCGCTCCGCTATCGCGATGGTGCGGGCGGTGGCGGTCCCGCCTCCCCCGAGTTCGGTCGTGACGAAGACCTTGCCCATCTCCTCGGCGGCGCTGTCGTACATCCCGACGCTGTCGATCTCGAGCATCATCATGCTGTAGGGAGCGGAAAAAGCCTCCATCGCCGCGACGCAAGCCGCCTGCTGGCGCTGATCTGGCAGCAGATGGGCAGCGGCGAAGGGGACGAAATCCAGCGTCCTGCCACCGGAATGGAAGTCCAGAACGATATCGGCCATCGGCAGCAGGCTGCGCTGGAAATAGTCGGCTATCTTCTGCGTCGCCGTGCCGTCCGGCTTGCCCGGAAAGCTGCGGTTCAGGTTGCCGGCGTCGATCGGCGACGTCCTGCGGCCGGCCTGGAAAGCCGGGAAGTTCATGGCGGGCACGATGACGACGCGGCCCGTCACGTCCTCCATGCGCAGCTCGTTCGCCAGTTTCAGCAGGGCGACCGGACCTTCGTATTCGTCGCCGTGATTGCCGCCGGTCAGCAGGGCGGTCGGTCCCTCCCCGCGCTTGACGACGGTGACGGGGATCATGACCGCTCCCCAGGCCGACTGGTCGTGGGAATAAGGCAGCTTCAGGAAGCCGTGCTGGACGCCGTCCCGGCTGAAATCGACCGTCGGCATGATCGGTGATGGACGCGGCTCCCGCGTGACGATGCCCATGCCTCAGTCCTCAGTCCTTGACGAACAGCTTGCGCGGATAGGTGCAGAAGGTCTCCGACCCGGTATCGGTGATGCGGAAGCTTTCGGTGATCTCCAGCCCCCAGTCGTCCTGCCAGATCGCGGGGATCAGGTGGAAGCACATGCCGGGTTGCAGGACCGTTTTGTCGCCAGGGCGCAGGCTCATCGTGCGCTCGCCCCAGTCCGGCGGGTAGCTGAGGCCGATCGGATAGCCGCACCGGCTTTCCTTCTCGATCCCGTACTTGGCGATGGTGCGCCGCCACGCCGCCTCGACCTGCTCGCAGGTATTGCCGGGCTTCGCGGCGTCGAGAGCGGCGGCCATTCCTTCGAGAACGGCCTTTTCGGTATCCAGCACCTTTTGCGGCGGCTTGCCGAGCCAGACCGTCCGCGACAGCGGGCAATGGTATCGCTTGTAGCAGCCGGCAATCTCGAAGAAGGTCCCCTCCCCCGCCTTGAACGGCCGGTCGTCCCAGGTCAGGTGCGGAGCCGACGCGTCGACGCCCGACGGCAGCAGCGGGACGATGGCCGGGTAATCGCCGCCATAGCCGTCCACGCCCCGGATAGCGGTGTGGTAGATCTCGGCGACGAGGTCGTTCTTGCGGATGCCCGGCTCGACCAGTTCCAGGATGCGGGCATGGATCGCCTCGACGATGCGGGCGGCGCGGGTCATGTACTCGATCTCGCGCGGCGACTTGACCGCGCGTTGCCAGTTGACCAGCGCCGTCGCATCCTTGAATTCGGCGTTCGGCAGGTGGCGGCGGAGCGAGTCAAGGCAAGCGGCACTGAAATAGTAGTTGTCCATCTCGACGCCGATGGACCGCCTGCCCCAGCCCTTGCTCTCGATGATGCCCGACAGGTAGTCCATCGGGTGCCGCTCGGTCGATTGAACGTAGTGGTCGGGATAGCTCAGGATATTGTCCTGATTCATGAAGACGGTGCGGCGGGCGCCGTTGCTGTCCTGCCCCCTGCCGTACCAGATCGGTTCGCCGTCCAGGGCCAGCAGCACGCACTGGTGGACATAGAACGACCAGCCGTCATAGCCGGTCAGCCAGGCCATGTTGGACGGGTCGGTCACGATCAGCAGGTCGATGCCCCGCGCTGTCATGGCTTGGCGGGTGCGGTCGATCCGGCTGGCATATTCGGCCCGGTCGAAATTCAGCGAAACTTCGGTCATCTCGATTGTCCCCGAGAATTCAAGACGTGAAGCGAGTTCAAGACGTGAAGCGGGTGCCGGCATCGCGCGCGGCGGCGCGCTGTGCGGCAAGCGTGGCGATGGCGGTATCCTGGACGCCAGTGCCGGTCAGGTCGCAGACGGTGATCTGGTCAGGTGATGTGCGGCCCGGATGCCGTCCGGCGACGATCTGCCCCAGTTCCGGCAGATCGGCGGTTGACGGGAAGAGACCGGCTGATATGGCGTGATGAAGTTCGCCAAGCACGGCGGTCTGGCTGACGCGGTCGGCGACATAGAGGTCGGCGCGGGCGAGCACATCAGGCGCAAGCTCGTTCTTGTGCTCGGCGTCGGAGCCCATCGCGGTGATATGCTGGCCCGGTCTCAGCCACTCCGCCTGGATCAGCGGCTTGGGGCTGGGCGTCGTCGTCACGACGATGTCGGCGGAGGCCATGACCTCGGCGGCGTCGGCGCAGACCGTGACCGGCAAGCCGGTCCGGTCGCGCATATCGTCGGCGCAGCGCCGCGCTTTTTCGCCATCGCGCGCCCAGAGGAAGACGCGGTCGATCTCGCGCACCAGACGGAGTGCATCGAGTTGCAGCCGCGCCTGCATACCGGCGCCGACGATCCCGGCTGTCGTGGCATCGGGACGTGCTAGCCATTTGGCCGCGACCGCCCCGGCCGCCGCCGTCCGGACATCAGTCAGATACCCGTTGTCGAGCAGGATCGCGTCCACCAAACCGGTCCTTGCGCTGAGCAGGACCATCAACCCGTTGACGCTGGCGAGACCCAGCTTCGGGTTGTCGAAGAAACCGGGGCTGATCTTGATCGCGAAACCGTCGAGTCCCGGTACATAGGCCGTCTTGACGTCCACTTCGCCGTTATGCTCCGGCACATCGAGCCGGAGGATCGGCGGCATCGCCACATTCTGAGTGGCGAGCGCTCGGAAGCAGTCCTCGACGCAGGCGACCGCCGCCGCGTCCAGGGCGACGCAATCCCGCAAGTCGGCTTCGGTCAGAATCTTCAGATCAGGCATTCGTCATTTTCTCCTGGGCGCCCGCGACGATATCGGCGTGCCGCGCCATGTCGATGTTCCGGCCGCTGAGGACGACAGCAGTGACGCCGGGGTCGGACACCAGACCGGCCGAGAGAGCCGCGATGCCGACGGCTCCGGCCCCTTCGACCACCTGCTGTTCGTGCCGGTAGGCGAAGCGGATGGCGTCAGCGATCTGGTTTTCGGAAACCAGGACGACGTCGTCCACCAGATCGCGCACCATGGCGAAGCTGTACCGGTTGGACAGCCCGACTCCGCCGCCGAGCGAGTCCGCGAGGCTTTCGACTTCCTCGACCAGGACCGGATGTCCGGCGCGGAGGCTGGCATGCATGGCGGCCCCTCGTTCCATCGTGACGCCGATCAACCGGGCTGCGGGATTGGCCGACTTGATGGCAAGGGCGATGCCGGCCAGCAGGCCGCCGCCCGACAGCGGCACCAGCACGGTGTCCAGGTCGGATAAGTCTTCCAGCAGTTCCAGGCCGATGGTCCCCTGCCCCGCTATCACATCGGCATGGTCGAAGGGCGGCAGCATCGCCATGCCGTGCCCGGACGCCAGCCGGTCGACCTCTTCCTGGGCGTCGTCCTGGCTGGAACCGACGATCCGGACTTCGGCCCCCAGCGCGCGGATGGCTTCTACCTTGTTGGACGGCACCAGCCGCGACATGCAGATCACCGCCGGCACTCCGGCCTGCCGCGCGGCATAGGCCAGAGCGCGGCCAAAGTTGCCGGTGGATGCCGCGACCACGCCGCGCCGGCGCTGCTCCGGGTCGAGCGACAGCAGCGCGTTGGCGGCTCCGCGCAGTTTGAAGCTGCCGGTGATCTGCTGGTGTTCCAGCTTGAGATGAACCGGCGCCCCGGCGGCATCGGACAAAGCGATGCTGGGAACCAGCGGGGTCCGCACGACATGGCCGCCGATGGTCCGGCGGGCACGGTAGATGTCTTGAAGAGTGGGCAGAGAACCAGTTGTCATGAAGGGTCCGTGCTGTCGTTGACGCCCAACGTTTCCGCCAGTTGCCAACGAAGCATAAACGTCTTCAAATACGGATCAATGCATACATTGTCATGAGTCAATGAAATTTCGATAGTGCAGCTTCAGGCGACGAACCCCGCCTCGTTGACGCCCGGATACTGCGCGAAGGTGTTTCCTATGGTTTCCAGCGCATCGCCCAGGGTGTCCATCGACATGGAGCCTCCGATGCAGATGCGGATGGCGTTCGGCGGATCGCCGGCCTCGACCACGAACGGCTCCGACGAGGTCGCGGCGACGCCGCGTTCGCGGAGCGCTCGGACCAGCCCGTCCTCGGTCCAGTAATCGGGAACCTTCAGCCAGGCGCTCAGCGCCAGCGGATGGCTGCCCAGCACGTATTGGCCCAGGGTCCGTGCAATCATTTCCTGCCGGGTCCGGATCTCGTCGCGCTGTAGGCTGATCAGCCGTTCCGCAACGCCTTCCTCGACCCAGCGCGCCGCCATCTCGCCCACGACCGGTACGGCGCTCCAACTCGTCACCCGCAGCACGCTGGCGGCCCGGATGCTGAAGTGGCGCGGCACCACCAGATAGCCGGTGCGCAGGCCGGTCATCACCGACTTGGTGAAGCTGGTGCTGAAGAACCCCAGTTCCGGGACGAAGGACGAGATGGCGGGAAGCTCGGTCTCGATCAGCGGCCGGTAGACCTCGTCCTCGATCACGTAGACGTTGTACGTCCGGGCGATCTCCGCCAGCCGCTGCCGCCGTTCCGCTCCCATCAGCGTGCTGGTCGGATTGTTGAAGGTCGGTGTGCAGACCAGGGCCTTGACCTTGGCGGTCCGGCAGGCTTCCTCGAACGCTTCGGGAATGATCCCCTCGCGGTCGGTCGGCAAGCCGCACAGGGTGAAGCCGAGGACGTTGGCAAGACCGATGACGCCGTGGTCGGTCAGGGCCTCCGTCAGGACCAGATCGTCGCTCTGCACGACGGTGGCGAGCGCCAGAAAGATCCCGTGGGACGTGCCGTTGGTGATCAGGATGCGGTCCGGCGAGACCTTGGGCAGCCCCAGCCTTTCCAGCCAGCCGGCGCCGATCTGCCGGTGCGCGTCCAGTCCGGCGACCGGGCGGCACGGGCGCATCCAGGGCGTATTATCCGTTTCCGCCATTGCCGCCAGCAGGGACCGCGACGCGGCATCGTGCTCCGGCGTGAAGACGGCCCGCACGATCGACAGATCGACCGTGTCGCTGGGCCGCTGGTCCAGCATATGGCGGGACGCCCGGTCGGTCACCCTGGCCTTGACGAAAGTGCCGCGCCCGACCTCGCTCCGCAGGTAGCCCTGGCGCTCGACCTCCTTGTAGCTGGCGCTGACGGTCTGGAC
>DASQKT010000584.1:0-7997 GCA_035630415.1 Skermanella sp. | reverse complement strand
CCGAGTATCAGGACATCGTGCAGCCGGTGCCTGAAAAACAATAGAATACATCCAGGGAGGATAGGTTGAGGAATGCCACTGCCCCGCGCCCGGTCACCGTCGCGCAATCCGTGGTCAGGCTGGACGCCGGGTTTCTTGAAGATGTCCTCGACGGTCTAGGACAACCGGGAAAAACCCTGCCAGCCAAGTATTTCTACGACGAACGCGGTTCGAAGCTGTTCGACGAAATCTGCGAGCTTGAGGAGTACTATCCGACGCGCACCGAAACCGCCTTGCTGGCCCACCATGCCCTGGACATCGCGGCCCGCGTCGGCAAGGGCGTCACCCTGCTGGAACTCGGCAGCGGATCGAGCACCAAGGTACGCCTTCTGCTGGACAGGCTCGACCTGCCCGCAGCCTATATTCCCGTCGATATCTCCAAGGAGCACCTACAGATTTCGGCGGCCCGCCTCGCCGCGGACTATCCCGGCCTGAAGGTGATCCCGATCTTCGCCGACTATGTCCAGGGCTTTCCGGTCACGGTCGAGGGCGGTCCGGAACACGCATTGGCCTTCTTCCCCGGTTCCACCATCGGCAACTTCCACCCCGTCGAAGCGCAAACCTTTCTGGCGCGTCTTGGGCGGCAGCTCGGGGCCGGCAGCCGGCTGCTGATCGGCGTCGATCTCAAGAAATCCATGGAGCGGCTGGAGGCAGCCTATAACGACGCGGCCGGCGTCACGGCCGCCTTCAATCTCAACTTGCTGGAGCGGATCAACCGCGAGCTGGACGGTACCTTCGACCTCGATGGCTTCGAACACATGGCCTTCTACAACGAGGAATTCGGCCGGATCGAGATGCACCTGAAAAGCCTTCAGGCGCAGACGGCGCTGGTTGCCGGCGTTCCGTTCCACTTCGAGGAGGGCGAGACCATCCATACCGAGGACTCGTACAAATACTCGGTCGAAGATTTCCGCAAGCTGGCCCACACCGCCGGGTGGGCGGTGGAAGAGACATGGACCGACGACGAAAACCTCTTCAGCATCCACCTGCTGAACAGCCGGGGCTGAGCGCCCCCGGCTGTTCGGACCCGGCTGTTCGAACGGGCAACTCAGGACGTGCCGGTTCCCTGCCGGACGATCCTTTCGGCCTGCTGAAGCGTCATGATGCATTGGCCCTGGTTGGCTTCCGCATGCTGGCTCTGGGCATCCTGAAGCAGGTTCATGACGCGCTGGCGCTGCTCGGGTGGAAGCTTTTGTGCATCCTGCTGAAGACCGACCCAGGCGGTCGGCTCGCAGGAGCCGACGGACTGGAAGGCGCTTGGCGGTTCTTGATTCCGGGACATGCCGGTCTGCCCGGCATCCTGCTGGTTTGCGCAGGCTCCCAGCAGAACCGTGACGGCGGCGACAATGATGGGTGTTTTCATGAATTACGGTTCCCCTCGTTTTGACCGCCGTCCAACAGGCTGCCGGACCAACCTTCCCCCTCTCAGAAGTTCAGTGCACTCTTGGGGAATGGCCTGGATATTCATAATTCCCTCGCCTTATGCCCGGCCGCCCTATGCCCGGCGGCGTTGGGGCTTCTGTTTCCGTACCAACCCGATCCAAGCGATATACATTTCCTTGGCATTGCGCGGCTTCATTTCCCCTCTCAACTGCTCGTAGGCGATTTCCGCCGCGAAACTGTCCGCAAACGCACCCTGCTCCACCGCCCAGGCTATCGCTTCCGTCGGGCTGTAGAACGTCAGCACATTATCGGGCTGCGGAGCGCCGGCGCCTTCCTCCGCATCGGCCCCCGCACCGGCATTTGCGGGTTCCGCCGCGACCGCCTTGAGAGGTGTCGGCCTGACGCCGCCGCCCTGGCCGTAGAGTGCCGCTTCGATCCGCTCCGGCACGCCCTTCCAGTGGCCCTGCTCGTCCCATATCACCATGCCGGATGGCCCCTCGCGCGACCACTCCACCAGGATGCCCCGCCGGTCCTTTTCCCGCACGATGCGGAGCGAGGCGTTGAGCGAGCGGAACAGGCGCTCGCGCTCGGTTTCGGGAAGCGTTTCACGGATATGGGTCTGGCCGTTGAGCTGCGCGTCCTCGAGGTGCCAGACCCACAGGACATGCGTACCGTGCGCCGTCACCGAATCCTGGAGGAGGCGCATCTTCTCCGCCTTGTCGACCCAGGCCTGATTCTTGTTCTTGTTGCGGTCGGCCGCGTTGTCCAGCATGGCGCGCGCGATGGAACTGCCGATCAGCGACGTGATGCTGTCGATCGCGATCGTCTTGATGCCGGAACCCGGCATATTGCGGTCGAGGATGTCCTGGATGCGCTCGACCGAGCGGTTGTCCGCCGGCTCCTCGCTCAGTTCGTACAGCTCGCCGCCCTTGAGTTCGTGGCGCCGCCCGTCCGCGTCCACGATCAGCGCGGGCTGTTGCATCGCCAGGATGAAGGTCGATTTGCCATCGCCGTACCGTCCCTTCAGCGCCCAGCGACGCGGAGGAAGTATATCTTTGTCAACTCGTTTGAACGCCATGGGAGAAATCTCTGATATCCGGTGCCATAGCCCTGCTTCACGGCTGTCCGGGCCAGCAAAGCGAGACTTTCTGGCTTGACTATAACATGATGTTCACTATTTGTTCACTATGTTTTTTGATGTTGGCAGCGATAGGGACACAACCCCCGTGGCGGCAACTGCCTTCAGTCAACCTAAGATCACTCCGAAAGTATAAACCGGAACCGAAATAGATCCATTAGAAGAATGTGATGAATTGGCCGCAGGATTGTTGCTTAAGTCGTGATGCACTTGCGGCTGAGACATGCAGCGTGCCTTGCGACAAACGTCCAGGCAGTAGATGGAGGGAGCTGTGCTGCGGGAATTTTACGTTACTTGCCGGATGGACAAATGGTTCGTGGATGAAGGCAATGAATCCCACGGTCCCTACCTGAGCCAGCGCGATGCCATCGCCGATGCGATCGAGGCAGCCGAGCAGATGGCTAAGCCGAAGAAGGCGATCAACGTCCTGCTGAAAGTCCGGGGGTCGAGCGCGGAACTGGTCTGGAGTTCCAAGAAGTCTTGGGCTTCCACGCAGGCCAGCCCTCTCGGACTGCCTGTTGCGGAATCTCTGGAGGCCAGCCTGTAGTCCGTTGGTTCCGCGCCCTTTGGCGTCTATCCAAGGCGCCAGAAATCCGGCCCGCTCCTGTGGACCGACTGCCCGATCGAATCGACCGCTACAGTGACCGGCATGTCCTTGACCTGGAACTCGTAGACCGCTTCCATGCCAAGTTCGGCGAAGGCCACGACGCGGGCCGACGTGATCGCCTTGGACACCAGATATGCAGCGCCGCCGACAGCCACCAGCGAGACCGCCTTGTGCGCCTGGATCGCGGCGATGGCCTCCGTCCCACGCTCGGCCTTGCCGATCATGCCGAGCAGCCCGGTCCGGCTCAGCATCAGTTCGGTGAAGCGGTCCATGCGGGTAGCGGTGGTAGGGCCTGCCGGCCCGACGGCCTCGCCGCGCACGGGATCGACGGGGCCGACGTAGTAGATCAGTTTTCCTGAGAAATCCAATCCCTCGGGCAGCGACTCCCCCCGGTTCAGCAGGTCGGATATCCGCTTATGGGCGGTGTCGCGCCCGGTCAGCAGGGTCCCGTTGAGCAGAAGCCGCTCCCCAGCGCGCCATTCCACCACCTGCTCCCGCGTCAGGCGGTCGAGATCGATCCGCCGAGCCGTCTCCGGCGGGTCCAGATGCACGTCGGGCCATAGATCCAGATCGACCGGCGGCAGCACTGCCGGTCCCTGCCCGTCCAGGGTGAAGTGGATGTGACGGGTGGCCGCGCAGTTGGGAATCATCGCGACCGGCAGGGATGCCGCGTGGCTGGGAAAATCCCGGATCTTGACGTCCAGCACCGTCGTCAGGCCGCCCAGCCCCTGTGCCCCGATCCCGAGCGCGTTGACCCTGTCGTGGATGGCGATCCGCAACTCCTCGATCCGGCTGCGGGGGCCGCGCTCCTTCAGGTCGTGGATGTCGATCGGCTCCATCAGCGCTTCCTTGGCCAGCAGCATGGCCTTTTCGGCGCTGCCGCCGATGCCGATACCGAGCATTCCGGGCGGACACCAGCCGGCCCCCATCGCCGGCACCGTCTTCAGCACCCAATCCACGATGTCGTCGGAGGGATTGAGCGTCGTGAAGACTGCCTTGTTCTCCGACCCGCCGCCCTTGGCCGCCACGGTGACCTCGACATGGTCGCCGGGCACGACCTCCATATGGACGATGGCCGGGCTGTTGTCGCCGGTGTTCCGGCGCGCTCCCGCCGGATCGGAAACCATGGAGGCGCGCAACGGATTGTCAGCATTCCGGTAGGCCCGGCGCACGCCCTCATCGACCATGTCGGCGACGCTCATCGAGGATTCCCACCGGACGTCCATGCCGATCTTGAGGAACACCACGACGAGCCCGGTATCCTGGCAGATCGGCCGCCGTCCCTCCGCGCACATCCGGGAATTGACCAGGATCTGCGCCATGGCGTCGCGCGCCGCCGGCGACTTCTCGCGCCGGTACGCCTCTCCCAGCGCCCGGATGAAGTCCGGCGGATGGTAGTGGGAGATGTATTGAAGCGCGTCCGAAACGCTTGTGATGAAATCGTCCTGGCGGATCACGGTCATGACGCGCTCTTCCTCTCGTTCCCTCTACCGGGCGGCGGCGAGGATTCTGCGGGCTTTGCGGGCGACCGCCTCGTCGATCATTTTGCCGCCGACGACGCCGACTCCCTTGGCGTTCTCCTCCAGGATCAGGCGGGCTTCCGCCACCTGTTCCGCACTGGGAGTCAGCGCCTCGTTGATCACCGCGACCTGACGCGGGTGAATGGCGGCCTTGGCGGTGAAGCCCAGTCGCACGACGGCCGCCGTCTCGCGCCGCAGGCCCTCGTCGTCGGCGATGGCGAAGAACGGCGAGTCGATGGTCGCCAGTCCCGCCAGCGCCGCCGCATTGATCACGCTGGAGCGGGCATGAAGCATCGGCTCCCACGCGCACTCGGCCCCCAGATCGGCGGCATGGTCGGCGGCGCCGAAGAACAGGGCACCGAGCCTGGGAGTCGCCTGCGCGATGGATGCTGCTTCGGCAACGCCGCGTGCGCTCTCGAGCAGGGCGACAAGCTGGATTTCCTTGCCGGCCTCGACGAACAGCCGGTCCACCAGACGCAGGACATCGGCTGACTCGGTCTTCGGCACCACGACGACGTCGGGCTTCGCCGCCGACCGGACCAGCCCCAGCAGGTCTTCCAGACCCCAGGGCGTACCGGGCTGGTTGATCCGCACCACGCGCAGAATGCCACCACCGTCCTGCACCGGCACGGCTAGCCAGTCGAGCGCCGCCTGACGGGCCGACGCCTTGTCGGCGGGTGCGACCGCGTCCTCCAGGTCGATGATCAGGGCGTCCGCCCCGGCACCCGCCGCACGGTCGAAGCGGTCGGGCTTGGTGGCGGGCGTGAACAGCCAGCTTCTCCTGCCGGCAACCTGGACCGTGGCACCCGTGGCTTGAGTCATGCGGAAAACTCCTTCCGTAAACCGGTTCCATGCTGATCGATGGCGGGGACCGGGCGGGGCCGGAACTCCTCCCCGCGCCGGATGACCGGCGGCGCCACGCCGGAAACCGGGCCGCTCGGCGTCTCCGTCTCGATCCGTCGAAGCTGCCGGTGGACCGACAAATCGGCGACGCTATTCAGCGAACCGAAGGCGATGCGTGCCCGCGTCAGCCGCTCCACCATCTGGTCGCGGGTGAGGGTCCGGAAGACAGCGTCCATCGCCTCGTTCAGCGCCGGACGGTTGGCGACACGCCCGACATTGCTGTCGAAGCGCGGGTCCGACGCCAGATCCGGCACCTCCAGCACCTCGGCGCAGAAGACCCGCCATTCCCGCTCGTTCTGGATCGAGAAGACGACTTCCTTGCCGTCGCCCATCCGGTAGAGCCCGTAGGGCGCCACCGAAGGGTGGTTCAGCCCGACCCGCTTCGGCGCCTTGCCGCCGTAATCGTGGTGAAGCAGCGGCACCGTCATCCAGTCCGCCACCGCGTCGAACAGCGAAACCGCCAGCCCCTGCCCCTCGCCGGTGCGCTCCCGCTCGAACAAGGCCTGGAGGATTCCGGCATGGGCATGCATGCCGCAGGCGATATCCACCACTGAAACTCCCACCCGCCCCGGCTGCTCCGGTGCGCCGGTGATGGAGGCAAGCCCGGTCTCGCTCTGCACCAGCAGGTCGTAGGCCTTCATGTCCCGGTAGGGACCCGTCTCGCCATAGCCGCTGATGTCGCAGGTGACCAGGCGCGGATGCGCTTCCCGCAGCAGGGCCGAGCCGAAGCCCGCCCGCTCGGCGGCACCGGGAGCGAGGTTCTGCACGAACACGTCGGCCTTGGCGATCATCCGGCGCAGCAGCGCCAGATCGCCGGCGTCCTTCAGGTCCAGCGCCACCGACTCCTTGCCCCGGTTGAGCCAGACGAAATAGGCGCTCTCGCCATGGGCCACGTGGTCGTAGTTGCGGCAGAAGTCACCCTCCGCCCGCTCGATCTTGATGACCCGCGCGCCGGCGTCGGCCAGCCGCGACGTGCAGTAGGGAGCGGCCACCGCCTGCTCGACCGCCACCACCAGAATTCCGTCGAGTCCGCGCATCGTCATCAGTCCGTCAGAAGGATTTAGGCAGGCCTAGCACATGGGTACCGACATGGGACAGGATCAGGTTGGTCGAGATCGGCGCCACCTGATACAGGCGCGTCTCCCTGAACTTGCGTTCGATATCGTACTCCTCCGCGAAGCCGAAGCCGCCATGTGTTTGCAGACACGTGTCGGCGGCATGCCAGGACGCTTCCGACGCCAGCAGCTTCGCCATGTTGGCCTCCGTCCCGCAGGGTTGGCCGGCATCGAACAGATCAGCCGCCTGATCGACCATCAGCGACGCCGCCTGTGTTTCCACATAGTTGCGCGCGATGGGGAACTGGACGCCCTGGTTCATCCCGATCGGCCGGCCGAACACCTCGCGGTCCTTGGCATAGGCGGTCGCCCGGTCGATGAAGAAGCGGGCGTCGCCAATGCATTCCGACGCGATCAGAATGCGTTCCGCGTTCATGCCGTCCAGGATATAGCGAAAGCCCTTGCCTTCCTGCCCGATCAGGTTCGCCGCCGGCACTTCCAGGTTGTCGAAGAACAGCTCGGTCGTGGCGTGGTTCAGCATCGTGCGGATCGGCCGGATGGTCAGGCCGTTGCCGACGGCGTCGCGCAGATCGACCAGCAGGACGCTCATGCCGTCGCTGGGCTTGGCGCCCTCGTCCCGCGAGCTGGTCCGGACCAGCAGCACCATCAGGTCGGAATGTTCGGCGCGGGAGATCCAGACCTTCTGGCCGTTGACGACGTATCTGTCGCCCTCGCGCCGGGCGGTGGTTCGGATGCGGGTCGTGTCGGTGCCGCTGGTCGGCTCCGTCACGCCGAACGCCTGCAAGCGCAGGGTCCCTTCCGCGATGCCGGGAAGATAGGCCTGCTTCTGCTCCGCCGTGCCGTGGCGAAGCACCGTCCCCATCGTATACATCTGGGCATGGCAGGCAGCACCGTTGCAGCCGGAGCGGTGGATCTCCTCCAGGATGGTCGTCGCGGCGCCAAGCCCCAGCCCCGAGCCGCCATACTCCTCAGGGATCAGCACCGACAGGAAGCCGCCTTCGGTCAGCGCCTTGACGAACTCCGCCGGATACGCCCGTTCGCGGTCCAGCGCGTTCCAGTAGGAACCGGGAAAGCCGGCGCACAAGCGGCGTATCGACTCCCGGATTTCAGGATGGCTCTCGCCCGCTTTCGTCGATTCAGTCGTGATAGCCGAAGTTGACACCGGCAGCTCCCTGTCATCGCCATGGCGGGGAGATTAAGCATTTGCCACACCATGCGTCAAGACATCGACCCCGCCGGCCGCTTCGCCGAGGGTACCGCGTCCCGCCGCGCATCCCGGTGTTTCTCAGGCGTTTCTCAACGGCCGCCCTGAAGACGCGGCGTCAGGGACG
>DASQKT010000583.1:0-7011 GCA_035630415.1 Skermanella sp. | reverse complement strand
TCTCATCCACTCCGGCATGCTCCAGCATCCGCATGGCGATCTCATGCTCGCCCATGACGGCGAGCGAACATCCCAGATCCTCCAGGTGCCCGACCGCCGCCGCCGAATGGGCACGGGCAATGATTTCCAGGTCCGGATTGGCGGCACGCGCCTGCTCGACCACCTGCCCCGCTTCGAAAGCTTCAGGCACGGTCACGAACAGGCGGCGGGCCGAAGGCAGGTTCGCGGTCGCCAGCACATGGGGGTCGGCGGCATTGCCGACGAAGACCTCCGCGCCGTCGCGCCGGGCGGCGGCGACTTCGTCAAGGCGCTCCTCGAACACCAGCACCGGCCGGCCGGCCGCGCGCAGGCCGGAGCCGACCAGTGAACCGACCCTCCCGTAGCCGACCACGACATCGTGCCCCGTCATGGAACTCGCGGTGAGTGGAACCGTCTCTTCATCCGCAGCCACCGCCGTAGCGGCTTTGGCAGGTTCGGCTTCGCGAGCGGCGGGAGTGTAGACGTTGGGAACCGTGACAGCGGGCTTGGACGCCGGGCGCAGCTTCTCGAAAGCGATGAAGACGAAGGGGTTCAGCAGGATGGAGATGATGGCTCCGGCCAGGATCAGGTCTCGTCCTTCCGTGGGCAGCACGCCCATGCTGACGCCCAGACCGGCCAGGATGAAGGAGAACTCGCCGATCTGCGCCAGACTGGCGGAGATGGTCAGAGCGGTCGAATTGGGGCGGCCGAAGGCCTTGACGATCAGGAAGGCGGCGATGGTCTTGCCGACGATGATGATCGCCACGGTAGCGAGCACCGACCAGGGCGACCGGATCAGGACTCCGGGATCGAACAGCATGCCGACCGACACGAAGAACAGCACCGCGAAGGCGTCGCGCAATGGCATCGCTTCCTCGGTGGCGCGCTGGCTCAGCGGGCTTTCGGCCAGAACCATGCCGGCGAAGAAGGCGCCGAGCGCGAACGACACGCCGAACAGCGCCGCCGCCCCATAGGCGATACCGAGCGCCACGGCGTAGACCGACAGACGGAACAGCTCACGCGAGCCGGTATGGGCGGCGTAGTGCATGATCCAGGGCACGATTCGCCGGCCGGCTATCAGCATGATGGCGACGAAGGTAGCGACCTTGATTAGCGTGAATCCCGCCGACAGCGCGATCGTCTGCCAGGATGCCGTTCCTCCCTGCCCTCCCAACGCGCCGCTCAGCGCCGGCAGCATCACGAGCGCCAGCACCATGACGAGGTCTTCCACGATCAGCCAGCCGACCGCGATCCGGCCGCGTTCGGTTTCCAGGATGCGCCTTTCCTGCAAGGCGCGGATCAGGACGACCGTACTGGCGACCGACAGCGCCAGTCCGAAGATGATCCCGGCCCCCATGGTCCAGCCGAGGCTCCAGGCGAGCGCCATGCCGAGCAGGGTGGCGACCGCGATCTGAACGACCGCTCCCGGCAAGGCTATCGTCCTGACCGACATCAGGTCTTTCAGCGAGAAA
The DNA here is from genome assembly GCA_035630415.1 of Skermanella sp. Taxonomy (GTDB): domain Bacteria; phylum Pseudomonadota; class Alphaproteobacteria; order Azospirillales; family Azospirillaceae; genus Skermanella. The sequence continues at coordinate 5,521 of DASQKT010000583.1, read as the reverse complement.
TGGAGACCGACCGCGAACATCAGCAGGATCACGCCAATTTCGGCCAGTTCGTTGGCAAGCGCCTGATCGGCGACGAAACCGGGCGTGAAAGGTCCTACGACGATACCGGCGAGCAGATAACCGACCAGAGGCGACACGCGCAATCGATGCGCCGCTAGCCCGAGAACGAAAGCCAATGCGAGGCCGATGGCAATAATGGCGATAAGCGGCGTGTCATGCCCTGGCACTAATCTCTCCCTAAGAATACAAATAGCTGTGTCACACACATGGGACCAAAAGCCTCAGTTTCAACCAAAATGTCGCACATTGACCTTTTGGAATATTGGGCCTATCTAGCAGGCCATGCCGCTGACATCGGAACAATGCCGCGCCGCGAGAGCGCTTCTGGACTGGACACAGGACGATCTCGCCGCCCACGCCGAGGTAAGCCGCAGCACTGTGCGCGGCTTCGAAGGCGGACAACACGGATTGCAGCGCGCCACGGCGACCGCCATCCGCCGCGCACTGGAAAGCGGCGGCGTGATCTTCCTGGACTCCAGCGCCGACTGCGGACCGGGAGTCAGGCTGGGACGGACTCCGCCGCCCGAACCCGAATAGTAATTGAAGTAGGCGCGACACGGCCAAAATCATCTTCCCATAGCGCATGAATGACTGGCTGAGGGGGAGGTACGGCAATGACCGATGAAACGGTCCCGGACAAGGGGATCTCCGATCCCGGCCGGATCAGCGAATATCACGTTCATATCTATTACGACCCGGTGGCGAGCCGCGACCGCGCGTCGGCGATCCGGGATCACATCGGGACGAACTTTCCCGAAGTGCGGCTCGGGCGCTGGCACGACCAGTCGGTCGGCCCTCACACAGGGGCCATGTATCAGGTGGCCTTCCCTCCCGACCTGCTGTCCAGGATTCTTCCCTGGCTGATGCTCAACCGCCGTGGACTATCGGTGCTGCTCCATCCGTCCACCGGGGACGACTACGCCGACCATACTGATCATGCCGCATGGCTCGGCGAAAGACTGCCGCTGAAGCTGGAAGTACTGCGAAGAGTCTCATGACCCGAAAAGCAGAAAGGCCGCCCCGATGGGCGGCCTTTCCCTTGTCAAACCACGATCCAATTCAGATCACGATACGACTTCTTACAGAAGTTGGGTTCCGCCGGAGGCGAAGACCCTGGTCTCGACGATCGTGGATCGCAGCTTGGAACAATTAGACACAGGACCACCTCCTTTCTGTTGTTGATGACAGTAAGGCCTATATGGAAACGCCTGGAGAACGTGCAAGAGCCGCCACGGCAATTTTCACCCGAACGTCCCAATCGCTTCAACCGCCGCCCGCACCGCCGCGCACCCCGGTCGTCGCCCCCCGAGCGAGTTGCCGTGCCTGCCGAACCTTTTCCAGGCAGCCTTGGGTGTCGCCGCGTTCGGCTGCTGCCCGGCCATCGCGCAGCATTGCGGTCATATCGTCCGTCTGCTGCGACGAAAGTCTTGCCCCTGCCAGACCGCCCGGCTGCTGTCCTGGGTTCTTGCTCATCGGGACCGGATCGACACCGCGAACCGGCTGCTCCGTGCGTATTCCGCTGCCGATCGGTGCAGGGGCCACGACACCATCAGAGCTTTCGAGATCCTTGGAAACCTTGTCGCGGGTGGCATCCCGGCTTTGAGTCCTGTCGGCATCGGCCATCGCAGCACCCGCCGAACCGCCATCCGGCGCAGGAGAATCCCGCCCTGCTTCGGCAAAGGCAGCCTCGAGCCGCTGAATTTCGTTAAGGCAGCTTTCCTGCTGCGCCACGGCTGGATGGGCTGCGGTGCCCGCGATCATGAAGGTCATGGCGATGATCTGACGGCGCATGAAGTGGTTCCTCGTACTTGTCGGTGTCAGGTCGCATCCTTACGCCGCGCTTGGGAAATCCGGGCACTGTTGGCGGCGCCGGGCGATAGGGGAGCGCGCGGGGTTCCCGTCGCTTCCATCCGGCCCGCTGCCACGGTGGACAGGTTCGGCTCGCCTTCCACGGAAATCTCCTGGGACGCCTGCTGCCAATGCTGCTCCTGCTGACCTTCGGGCCGCCCGGCCTGCTCCCATAGTTCGTGGGCACGCTGCCGGACCCGCTCTTCCCTGTCGCCGCTCATCGCCGCAACTCCCCGAGCCGTTGTAAGTTTACCCGCTCCTGCCGACGCCCTTCATCACGTCCGCCATGGACTCGAACTTTCCGTCGGGCATCTTATTGATCAGGTCGAGAACCTCGCCGTCGGCTCCCTGCTGTTTGGCATGCTCCAGGATGTCCTGCTTGCCTGCCGGAAAGTCGATGCCTTTCAGGTGCTTGGTGACGTCGATGGGGGAATGCCCCTCCAAACCCTTGGTCATGTCCTATCCCTCCAGTTCAAAGCGTAGTCGCTTGCCCCGACAACAGAACGGGAGAGGGATCGTCACATCCGCGTTTTCACACTTCTTCGCCAGCAATACAGGCGACGCATCCCCGATCCGCAGGATTTTCATAAGCAAGCTGATAAAATACCTGGGCAACCATAAGCGTGCTTATTATCTTGTGTGCATGCCCAATACCAACCCCTCGAACACCTTCGGCGCCCTGCTGATCGACAGCGCCCGCCTGCTCAGGCTCCGCTTCGATCAGCGTGCCCGCGCAATGGGATTGACCCGTGCCCAATGGAGCGTGCTGTCCCACTTGTACCGCAACGACGGCATCAATCAGGCCGGGCTTGCCGATCTGATGGAGGTGGAGCCGATCACCGTCGGCCGGCAGCTCGACCGGATGGAGGAAGCCGGCTGGATCGCGCGTCAGCCCGACCTGTCCGACCGCCGCGTCCGCCGCATCTTCATGACGGCCAAGGCGCAGGGGGTGCTCGATCAGATGCGCGAGCTGTCCCGCGATATCTACGCCGAGGCTCTGGATGGCATCGCACCCGATATCCGGGAAAAGCTCCTGACCAGCCTCGCCCAGATCCGGAACAACCTGTCGGACCGGGCCGAAGAAGCGCCACTCAAGGAAGCGTCACCGAAAGAAGTCTCCGCAGGGAACTGAGAACCATGTCCGCCGCCACTGCCGATACCGACATTCCCGTCAGCCCGTCCCGCAGCCGTTCCACGGCAAAGCTTCGCCGTATCGTCCTCATGCTGATCGTGCCGCTGGCCCTCGTGCTGGCAGGTGGATATTTCTGGGTGACCGGCGGGCGCTATGTCTCGACCGACAACGCCTATCTCCAGCAGGACAAGGCGATGCTCGCCCCCGACGTCGCCGGCCGCATCGTCGAGGTCGCGGTCCGTGAAAACGACACCGTCCATGAGGGCGACCTGCTGTTCCGCATCGACCCCGAGCCGTCCCGTCTCGCCCTCCAGCAGGCGGAAGCCGCCATCGCCTCGGCGCGCCTGAACATCGAGCAGATGCGCGCCGCTTATCTCGACGCAATGGCCGAACAGCGCGCGTCGGAAGAGAACCTGGACTTCCAGCGCCGGGAACTCGACCGCCAGAAGACCCTGCTGTCCGGCGGTTACGCCGCTCAGTCCAAGTTCGATCAGGTGCGCCATGACTTCCAGGCGGCCGAGCAGCGCCTAGCCCAAGCCCGGCAGGGTGTGGAAAGCGCCAAGGCGGCGCTGGGCGGCAACCCGGATATCCTGACCGATAGTCACCCGCAGGTGATGGAAGCCATCGCCAAGCGCGATCAGGCTCGGCGCGACCTGGAGCATACCGATGTCCTTGCCCCGGCCGACGGCATCGTCAGCCAGACCGACCGGCTGATGATCGGCCAGTACATGCCGGTCGGAACGCCGGCTCTGGCGCTGGTGGAAACCGGCCGTACCTGGATCGAGGCGAATTTCAAGGAAACCGACCTGACCAACATGACGGTCGGCCAGACCGCGACCTTCGAACTGGATACATATCCGGGCCGCGAGCTTCACGCCACTGTCGAGAGCATCGGCGCCGGCACCGGTTCGGAGTTCTCGCTGCTGCCGGCGCAGAACGCGACCGGCAACTGGGTCAAGGTCGTCCAGCGCGTTCCCGTCCGGCTGGCGATCGAAAAAGCGCCGACCGATGTGCCGCTGCGCACGGGCCTCAGCGCCAATGTCGAAGTCGATACTGGCCACTCGCGCGGACTGCCCTCCCCGATCCGTTCGGCTCTCGCCTGGACCGGGATAAGCCCGGCCGCCGCCGGCGACATCCAGGACAAGTAAGCCGCTCATCATGGCCACCGGCCCAGCATCCCCCGCCAACCCCGTGAAGCATGCGGGCATGATCACGGTATCGATCATGCTCGCGACCATCATGCAGGTGCTGGACACCACCATCGCCAACGTGGCGCTGCCCAGCATGCAGGGCAGCCTCGGCGCCGCCCAGGACACGATTACCTGGGTGCTGACCTCGTATATCGTGTCCGCCGCCATCGCGACGCCGGTCACGGGCTGGATGGCGGAACGGATCGGACGCAAGCGCCTGTTCCTGACTTCCGTCGCCGGCTTCACCGTCGCCTCCCTGCTGTGCGGGCTGGCCGGAAGCCTGACGGAGATGGTGATATACCGCCTGTTCCAAGGCTTGTTCGGAGCGGCGCTGGTGCCGCTGTCGCAGGCCGTACTGCTCGACATCAACCCCAGGGAGCGGCATGGTCAGGCGATGGCGATGTGGGGCGCCGGCATCATGGTCGGCCCCATCGCCGGGCCGACGCTGGGTGGCTGGCTGACGGATTCGTTCGACTGGCGCTGGGTTTTCTACATCAACCTGCCGGTCGGCATCCTCGCCTTCCTCGGCATCCTCGCCTTCCTGCCGGAAACCGGGAAACGGCTGCGCCGGTTCGACTTCTTCGGCTTCGCCATGCTGGGTCTCGCCATCGGCGCTTTCCAGATGATGCTGGACCGGGGCGAGCAACTGGACTGGTTCTCATCGCGCGAGATCCTGCTTGAAACAGCGCTCGCCGTCGGCGGGTTCTGGGTCTTCGTCGTCCACACGATGACCGCCAAGGCGGCGACCGGGCGCGACACCTTCATCGACCCGAAGATCTTCGCCGACCGGAACTTCGTTACCGGCCTGCTCTTCATCTTCATCGTCGGCATCATCCTGCTGGCGACCATGGCGCTGCTGCCGCCGATGCTTCAGAACCTGCTGGGGTATCCGACGGTGACCACCGGCCTCGTGCTCGCTCCGCGCGGTGTCGGAACCATGATCTCGATGATCCTGGTCGGCCGCCTGATGCACAGGATCGACTCCCGCATCCTGATCTTCGGCGGCCTGATGCTGACCACGTGGTCGCTGTGGCTGATGACGGGCTTCACGATCGAGATGGGCGAGCGGTCGATCATCGTATCCGGCGTGATCCAGGGACTTGGCCTCGGCCTCGTCTTCGTGCCGCTGAGCACGCTGGCTTTCGCCACGCTGGAAGCCCACTTCCGGACCGACGCCACCAGCCTGTTCAGCCTGACGCGCAACCTGGGCAGCAGCGTCGGCATATCGATGGTCATGACCCTTCTGGCGCAGAATACCCAGGTAAACCACGCCGTCCTGGCCGAACACGTG
>DASQKT010000582.1:0-5763 GCA_035630415.1 Skermanella sp. | reverse complement strand
TGGTGCGCTGTCACCGCTGGCGCGCCATAGCCTCCGTGGAGGCCTGAAGACTATGACCATGACCATCGCGATGGACGACAAGCACGGCCCGATTCTCGACGTTCAGATAGCGCTTGGGTTGATTGGACCCTCCATGACCTCGCAGCCGATCATTCCCCGCCATTCGCTTACTCACCTTGAGCGGCTCGAAGCGGAGAGCATCCATGTCATGCGTGAGGTTGCGGCCCAGTTCCACAACCCCGTGATGCTCTATTCCATCGGCAAGGACAGTAGCGTCATGCTTCACTTGGCCATGAAGGCTTTCTATCCGTCCAAGCCGCCATTCCCGCTGATGCATGTCGATACGACGTGGAAGTTCCGGGAGATGATCGAGTTCCGGGACCGGCGGGCCGAGGAACTGGGGCTCGACCTTATCGTCCATATCAACGAAGACGGGATGCGCCAAGGCATCGGCCCCTTCACCCATGGCTCCGCTGTTCATACCGACGTGATGAAGACCCAAGGCCTGAAGCAGGCGCTGGACAAGTACGGGTTCGAAGCGGCTTTCGGCGGCGCCCGGCGCGACGAGGAAAAATCGCGCGCCAAGGAAAGGATTTTCTCCTTCCGGACATCCTCCCATCGCTGGGACCCGAAGGATCAGCGGCCCGAGTTGTGGAACTTGTATAACGGCCGGATCGACGCGGGCGAGAGCATCCGTGTCTTCCCGCTCTCCAACTGGACCGAACTCGACATCTGGCAGTACATCTACCAGGAGAGCATTCCCGTCGTACCGCTGTATTTCGCGAAACCCCGGCCGGTGGTCAGGCGCGGCGACGCTCTCATCATGGTCGATGACGGCCGGATGCCCTTGAAAGAGGGTGAAACTCCCGAGATGGCGTGGGTGCGCTTCCGGACGCTCGGATGCTATCCGCTGACCGGCGCTATCGAGAGCAGGGCCGCCACGCTGCCCGAGATCATCCGCGAGATGCTGCTGGCCACGACTTCGGAACGCCAGGGGCGGGCGATCGACCATGACCAATCCGCCTCGATGGAGTTGAAGAAGCGGGAAGGCTATTTCTGATGACCCTCACCGATGAAACCGTCGGCATCGACGCGGCAGTCGAAGTCGAGGCTTACATCCGCGGTCAGGAAAACAAGGACCTGCTGCGCTTCATCACCTGCGGCTCGGTGGATGACGGCAAGTCTACCCTGATCGGCCGCCTGCTGTACGACTGCATGATGCTGTTCGAAGACCAATTGGCCGGTCTGGAAAAGGACTCGAAGCGCTATGGTACCACCGGTACCGGTCAGTTGGACATGGCGCTGCTGGTCGACGGACTGGCCGCGGAGCGCGAGCAGGGCATCACGATCGACGTGGCCTATCGCTTCTTCACGACAGGGAAGCGCAAGTTCATCGTGGCCGATACGCCGGGACACGAGCAATATACCCGCAACATGGCGACTGGTGCATCGACCGCGGAAGCCGCCGTTCTGCTGGTGGACGCGCGCAAGGGCGTGCTGACCCAGACCCGGCGGCACAGCTACATCGTTTCGCTGCTCGGCATCCGGCACGTGGTTCTCGCCGTCAACAAGATGGATCTGGCCGGCTGGGATCAGGCAACCTATGAGAGGATCGCGGAGGATTACCGCGTCTTCGCCGGCAGGCTAGGTATCGGGAACGTTACCTGCCTTCCGGTTTCCGCGCTGACCGGCGACAATATCGCCACGGCATCCCCGGCGATGGACTGGTATCACGGTCCGACACTGCTGGACTGTCTGGAAACGCTGGAAGTGGCTCCGGACGCTCAGGCGAAACCGTTCCGGTTCCCCGTGCAATGGGTCAACCGGCCCAACCAGGATTTCCGCGGCTTCGCCGGGACCATCGCCGGCGGCGCCGTGCGGCCGGGCGATGCGGTGGCCATTCTGCCGGGCGGCCGCACCACGACCGTCGCACGCATCGTCAGCATGGGCGGCGATCTCGACGAAGGCGTCGTGGGGCAAGCCGTTACGCTGGTGCTGGCCGACGAAGTCGATGTCAGCCGGGGCGACGTGATCGCCGGCGCCGAGGCGCTTCCGGAAGTTGCCGATCAGTTCGCGGCCCATATCGTCTGGATGAACGAGCATGCCCTGCTGCCGGGACGCTTATATGTCCTGCGCATGGGCGCATCGAGCGTCATTGCCCAGATTACCGACCTCAAGCACGTCGTCGATGTCAACACGCTGGAGCATGTCGCGGCGAAGCAACTCGGCCTCAATGAAGTGGGCTTCTGCAATCTGGCTCTCGACCGCCCCGTGCCATTCGATCCCTACGCGGAGAATCGCGGGATGGGGAGCTTCGTGCTGATCGACCGGATCAGCAATGCCACCATCGGCTGCGGCATGATCGACTTCGCCCTGCGGCGGGCATCGAACATCCAATGGCGGAAGATGAAGGTGGACAAGGCCGCGCGCGCCGCCGCCAATCGTCAGAAACCCTGCGTGCTGTGGTTCACCGGCCTGTCGGGGGCTGGCAAATCGACCGTCGCCGATCTGGTGGAGCAGAGGCTTCACGGTATGGGGCTTCATACCATGATCCTCGACGGCGACAATCTACGCCATGGCCTGAACCGCGACCTGGGTTTCACCGATAGCGACCGCGTGGAGAATATCCGGCGCGTCGCCGAAGTGGCCAAGCTGATGGTCACGGCCGGCCTGATCGTGCTGGTCAGCTTCATCTCGCCGTTCCGCGCGGAGCGCCGCTTTGCGCGTGAGCTGATGGACGAGGGCGAGTTCATCGAGATCTTCGTCGATGCGCCGCTGGACGTGTGCGAGAGCCGCGACCCCAAGGGTCTTTACAGGAAAGCGCGTGCGGGACGATTGCCCAACTTCACCGGTATCGGCAGTCCTTACGAGCCGCCTGAGAAGCCGGAACTCCGGCTCTGTTCGGGTGAGGAACTCCCGGACCCCCTCTCGGCTCGGGTCGTGGAGTTCCTCATCGCGCGCAGTGTCATTTAGGATCAGCTACCCCCCGGAAAGACGCTCAAAACCTGGGTGGAGACGCGGTTTCAGGATATTGAGACGCGATAGCCCAACTCCCGCTTCCCTCCCGGCGGAATGTGCATCAGGCCCGGCTTTTCCGAAAAGTCTCCGTCGAAACCGGCGGGCGAGGTGAATCCCTGCCAGGGCTCGATGCACAGGAAGTCGCCGCCCGCCTTCGACCACAGGCCGAGCTGCTCGAATCCCGTCCAGGAAACCTCGATGACCGGGGCACCCGGCGCTCCCGGAGCGGTGTAGCGCACGGACCGGCTGGCCGGGTGCTTGAGGATCAGGGCATCCTCGGCGAAAAGGGCGTCGTTCAGGCGCAGCCGGCGTCCTTCGACCGGAGTCGGAAAGCCGGTGTCGCCGAGCAGCCCGTTGTCGAGGCGGCTCACCGGCGCCGGCTCGTCGGTTTCGAACTCGAGTTCGTGGGCATCCTTCGGGATGCCGTCGACGAGCGGCCAGCGGAAGGCGGGGTGCGCGCCGAGCGAGGCCGGCAACTCGACGTCTCCCGGATTCGACAGCAGGTACCGTACGGTCAGCGAGCTTTCATCCAGCTCGTAAACTGTATCGAGCCGGAAGGCGAAGGGATAGCGCGCCCGCGTTTCCGCATCGTCGGTCAGCGACAGGCGGCAGCCGAGCGGACCGTATTCCTCCCAGGTGAAGCGGCGGTCGCGGGCGAAACCGTGCTGGGTCATGGGATAGCTCGTCCCGCCGTGAAGCAGATGGTCGTCCTTGAGCCGTCCGACGATGGGGAACAGCACCGGCGCGTGGCGCGGCCAGACCGGACCGGCCTGCCAGAGCAGTTCAGTGCCACCGGCACCACGTAGCGAGCGGAGTTCTGCTCCATCGGCCTTGATGACGGCGCTGAGACGCCCATTGTCGATTTGATGCTGATCCACTCTCAAATCTCTCCCTTGATGACGTCCGGTTTCCGGTATCCCCCGCCGGTCCATCTTTACCACCGCTCGACAGGTGTTGCCGACCCCCCTGATCGTCCCCATGATTGGAGTTTCCTTCCCCTCGGGGACAGCGCCAGCGGGGTGATCGAATAATGGGAATGGTGGTTGACAGTGCCCTCTATGTCGGCGGGCATCGCGATCGATCCGTCGGCATCGACGTGGCGAAGCCGCCCGACCAGCCGGACCACTTCGTCTGGATCGGATTGCTGGAACCCAGCGAGGAGATGCTGCGAACCGTCCAGGCCCGGTTCGGCTTGCACGATCTGGCGATCGAGGATGCCCATCGCGCCCATCAGCGGCCTAAGCTGGAAGTCTACGACCACTCGCTGTTCGTCGTGCTGCGCACCGCCGAACTGAAGGGCGGCAAGGTCGATTGCGGCGAAACCCACATCTTCATCGGTCCCGGCTATGTCATCACCATCCGGCATGGCGCTTCGTCTTCCTATGCGGAGGTGCGGAAGCGGGCGGAAAGCGTGCCGGGGATGCTCGGCAAGGGCATCGACTTCGTTCTCTACTCGGTCATCGACTTCGTCGTGGACAATTATTTCCCGATCGTCGAGACGCTGGAGGCTGAGGTGGAGGAAACGGCGGCCGAGGTCCTGACGGCCGCCTTCTCGCCGGAAAAGATCGCCCGGATCTACGAGATCCGGCGCGAGCTTCAGCTCCTGCGCCGGTCGGTGACGCCGCTGATCGAGATGGCGGGGCGGCTGGCGCGCGTCGAGGTCCCGCTGATCGACAGCGACCTGAAACCGTATTTCCGGGACGTCCAGGACCATACGACCCGTCTGACCGAACGGATCGAAAACCTCCGCGAGTTGTTGGCTTCGGCATTGGAGGCCAATCTGCTGATCGTGTCGATCCGCCAGAACGAGGTGATGAAGAAGCTGGCGGGGTGGGCGGCGATCCTGGCGGTCCCGACCGCCATCGCCGGCATCTACGGCATGAACTTCGAACACATGCCCGAACTCAAGTGGGACATGGGCTATCCCGCCGTGCTGGTGGCGATCGCCGTGATCTGCTCATACCTTTATGTGCGGTTCAAACGCAGCGGATGGCTCTGACAAGCGTTCTGTAACGCGCAACGAAGAATGAAGGGGGAGAAAACAATGGCGAAGGAACGCATCGGATTCATCGGCGTCGGGCTGATGGGGCATGGGATGGCCGCCAACATCGTGGACAAGGGCTGGCCGCTGACGGTGATGGGCCACCGCAACCGCGAGCCGGTCGAGGACCTGAAGCGCCGGGGCGCCACCGAGGCATCGACCCCGCGCGAGTTGGCCGAAGCCAGCGATATCGTGGTGATGTGCGTGACCGGCAGCCCGCAGGTCGAAGCCGTGGTCAACGGCCCGGACGGGCTGGCGGCAGCTGGCAAGCCTCTGCTGATCGTCGATTGCTCGACGTCGGAACCGTCGGTCACTACCCGGCTGGCCGCCGAGTTGGAGCCGAAGGGCATCATCCTGATCGATGCACCACTCGGCCGCACGCCGAAGGACGCCTGGGAAGGGACGCTGGACGTCATGGCCGGCGGAGCGCCGGAGCATGTCGAGCGGGCGAGACCCGTGCTGGAGGCTTTCGCCGGCCGGATATTGCCGACGGGGCCGACCGGTACCGGCCATACCATGAAGCTGCTCAACAACTTCCTGTCGATGGGCTACGCGGCGCTCTATTCGGAAGCGTTGATGATGGGCGCCAAGGCGGGACTGACGCCGGCGGTGTTCGACAGCGTGATCCGGGGCGGCCGGATGGATTGCGGCTTTTACCAGACCTTCTTCAAATGGGTGCTGGAGCGCGATCCGAACGCGCACAA
>DASQKT010000581.1:0-5460 GCA_035630415.1 Skermanella sp. | reverse complement strand
CAGCAGGGCGCCGCCGCCGGTCAGGACGATGCCCTTGTCCACGATATCGGCGGCCAGTTCCGGCGCCGTGTGCTCCAGGGCGACCTTGACCGCTTCGATGATGGCGCTGACCGGTTCCGCCAGGGACTCGGCGATCTGGCGCTCGCTGATGATCAGTTCCTTGGGAACGCCGTTCATCAGGTCGCGGCCCTTGATCTCCATGATCCGGCCCTCGCCGTCTTCCGGTGGGCAGGCGGAGCCGATTTCCTTCTTGATCCGCTCGGCGGACCCTTCGCCGACCAGCAAATTGTGGTTGCGGCGGATATAGCCGATGATCGCTTCGTCCATCTTGTCGCCGCCGACGCGGACGGAGCGGGAATAGACGATGCCGCCCAGCGACAGCACGGCGACTTCCGTCGTGCCGCCGCCAATGTCCACGACCATGGAACCGGTCGGCTCCGTCACCGGCAGGCCGGCGCCGATCGCGGCCGCCATCGGCTCCTCGATCAGGAAGACGCGGCGGGCGCCGGCCGACTCGGCGGATTCCTGGATCGCGCGCCGCTCGACCGCGGTGGAGCCCGACGGCACGCAGATGATGACCTGCGGGCTGGCGAAGCTGCGCCGGTTATGCACCTTGCGGATGAAGTGCTTGATCATCTCCTCGGCGACATCGAAGTCGGCGATGACGCCGTCCCGCAGGGGACGGATCGCCTGGATGTTGCCGGGCGTGCGCCCAAGCATCATCTTGGCTTCGTCACCGACCGCGAGGACCTGTTTCTTGCCGCGGATGGTGGCGATCGCTACGACCGAAGGTTCGTTCAGGACGATGCCGCGACCCTTTACGTAAACGAGGGTGTTGGCCGTGCCCAGATCGATTGCCATGTCGGCCGAGAGGACGCCGAGCAGTTTGGAAAACATGGAGTTGATTAACTCTTTATCCGGTTGAGACGGCGCATCCGAGGCAACGGCGGCTCAGGGGCGAGCCGCCGCTTGGGGTAATCTGGATGGCGGATCATAGCCGATCCGCCGCCCTTTTCCATAGAGCAACGCCGTAAATCACTCAAGCGGAGAGTGCTTCCGGCGCAGTTTTCTGACGCTTGGTCAGCAACTTGTTCAAAGCATGCACGTAAGCGCGGCAGCTTGCCACCAAAGTATCCGTATCCGCTCCCTGACCGTTCACGGTCTTGCCGTTCTCCTCCAGCCGCACGGTCACTTCCGCCTGGGCATCTGTGCCCTCGGTGACGGCATGGACCTGATACAGTTGCAAGCGGGCTTCGTGCGGGAACAGGGCGCCGATCGCGTTGAAGGTGGCATCGACGGGGCCGGAGCCGGTCGCCGTGGTGCTGACGGTCTGGCCATCGATCTCCAGCTCCAGCTCGGCCTTCTGCGGCCCCTTGGAGCCGGCGACGACCATCAGCGAGACGAAGCGGATGCGCTCGTTGGTGCTGCCGATGCTGTCATCGACCAGCGCCACGATATCCTCGTCGAACACGTCCTTCTTCTTGTCGGCCAGATCCTTGAAGCGGACGAAAGCTTCCTCGATCGCGTTGTCGCCCAGCGCGTAGCCCAGCTCCTTCAGCTTGGCGCGGAAGGCGGCGCGGCCGGAATGCTTACCCATGACCAGTGTCGAGCGGTTCAATCCTACCGACTCTGGAGTCATGATCTCGTAGGTCTGCGCGTTCTTCAGCATGCCGTCCTGATGGATGCCGGACTCGTGCGCGAAGGCGTTCTTGCCGACGATCGCCTTGTTCGGCTGGACGACGAAGCCGGTCACGGCGGAAACCAGACGGGACGCCGTCATGATCTGCTCGGAGTGGATGCCGGTGGTGTAGGGCATGGCGTCGGCGCGGGTGCGCATCGCCATGACGATCTCTTCCAGCGCCGCGTTGCCGGCACGCTCGCCCAGGCCGTTGATCGTGCATTCGATCTGCCGGGCGCCGGCGGCGACGCCGGCCAGCGAATTGGCGACCGCCAGCCCTAAGTCGTTGTGGCAGTGGACCGAGAAGATCGCCTTGTCGGCGTTCGGCACCCGGTCGATCAGCATGGTGAACAAGGCGGCGTATTCTTCAGGAACGCCGTAGCCGACGGTGTCGGGGATGTTGATCGTGGTAGCGCCGGCCTTGATCGCGGTTTCGACGCAGCGGCACAGGAAATCGTGCTCGGTGCGGGAGCCGTCCTCGGCGCTCCACTCGACGTCCTCGACCAGATTGCGGGCGTGGGTGACGCTGTCCCAGATGGCTTCCAGCACCTTCTCCGGCTCCATCTGCAACTTGTACTTCATGTGCAGCGGGCTTGTGGAGATGAAGGTGTGGATACGCTTTCGCTCGGCGAATTGCAGCGCCTCGGCGGCGCGGTCGATGTCGCGGCGGTTGGCGCGCGACAGGCCGGCGATGGTGGATTTCTTGATGACGCGGCCGATCTCGCGCACGGCCTCGAAGTCGCCGTTGGAGGCGATCGGGAAGCCGGCTTCGATTACGTCCACGCCCATCTCTTCCAGCACATGGGCGATGCGCAGCTTCTCCTCCAGGTTCATGGAGGCGCCGGGCGACTGCTCGCCGTCGCGCAGGGTGGTGTCGAAGATGATGACGCGGTTGGCGTCAGAAGCGGGAGCGGCGTTCTCGTTCGGGGTCGAAACGGTGGCGTTCATGGATTCTTATCCTTCTGAGCTTTCCGGTGCCCCCAATCCTCTGGGATATGCCCTCTGGGATCTGCTGGCGGACGAAACCGGAATTATCGATGCGACGATGACGGATGGCGCTGAGCGCCATGATCCCCCTGAACACCTGTCAAACGAGACGGCGGCGCTCAGGGGCGCATAAGTCGCAGAAGGAGAGCCCCATGCAGCCCACGGGCAGACAGCAGCACGTCGGACGCACCGGCGAAGCGCCGCACGCGCACATCACCATGGCTCCCGCGAGGGGCCTTCGTGAAGTCGGTCATGCGAAACTGCGTTTTCACCAAGTGTCTGCCTTCGGTCAATCGGCCATCGACCAAGAGAGGTCGGGAGGCCGGCTGCTGGTGCCAAGATGGCGTCTTATGGTTAAGTCTTCGTTAAAGCTCATACCATCAAGCCGGTCGGGTATCGCTGCCCAACCTTCGGACGGGACGGTATCTCTAATTCAAACGCGGGGTTCCCCGCAACCGTTTTCCATAGCCGGGGCTGCCGCCCGGTTTGAATCGTCACCAAGAAGCGGCCGAAGAGCCTGAACTAGCTGTTGTTGTGACATAAATAGGGCGCGGAAACGCTAGTTTATGACGTTGGGGGTAGAAAATTGTTTCTTAAAGATAGGTCGTGTTGCGCATCGCCTGTGCCATATCATAATTACACGCACGACGCTCCACAGATCAGTCGTGAATCGATACATTGTTAACCGTTGCCGTGATCGAAAGTCACGCGGTCCCAAAGGATAAATTACGGAGGTACGATTTATCGCAATCTGTGGGAACAAAGAAGGCGTCTATGGTTTTACGTCTCGGATATCTGAATTCTGGTTCGCGTTCCGCGTCCAGTCATGATTTCCGGGATGGTGGCTCATCCAAGCAGATCGGGTTCGCCACCGCCAAGGTGGTTCAAACTCGGTCAGGAAGTGGTCAAATGGTGTTGCGCTCAGCCATCTCATGCGTAAGTAACAGGGCGAAGACCGAAATGTCCGGGGAGGCCTTAACAAATGTCTGAAAACACGCTCGACCGGTTGGAACAGGAAATCCCGGCTCTGCGCCGTTTCGCGCGAGCATTGGTAGGTCACCCTGAGCGGGCTGACGATCTTGTACAGGACACCTTGGAACGGGCGTTGACGCGTCTGGACAGCTATACTCCCGGCACCAACATGCGTGCCTGGCTCTTCACGATTCTGCGCAATGCGCATATCAACGAACTGCGCCGCGCCCGCACCACGGCGACGCCGGACGAAACGCTGGAGGCCCTGAGCCCGCCGGCTCCCGCAGCTCAGGAACATGGCCTCGCGGTTCGCGACCTCGAGCGCGCCCTTGCCCGCCTGACGCCCGAGATGCGCGAAGTGCTTCTGCTCATCGGCCTCGAGGGCATGAGCTACGAGGAAGCCGCCGACGTGCTCGGCGCCAAGGTCGGCACCGTCAAGTCCCGTCTCTGCCGTGGCCGCGAGGCGCTCCGCCGCCTGATGGACGGCGAAGTCGGCGAGGACGGCATCACCCGCCTGCCGGGCCGCCCGCTGACCCCGGCGACCAGTCGCGAGATGGCGGCCGTCGTGCTGGCCTTCCAGCGCTCCGCCGCCGCCGCAGCACGCACGGTCCATGCCGGTGCCGAAGTGGTCGACTTTGGGGAACGCCGCACCGGGACGTAAGTCCCGGCTCAGGTCTGAAAAGAAAAAGGCCGCTGCCTGGAAAGGCAGCGGCCTTTTTCTTTATCTTTTTCTCCCTCCCTCTGGGAGAGGGTCGGGGTGAGGGTACAGCAGGAACTTACGCCATGCACCCTCACCCTAACCCTCTCCCAGAGGGGAGGGGACTAAGGTTGCTTAGTTCTTGCTCTTGTCCACCAGCTTGTTGGCGGCGATCCAGGGCATCATGGCGCGCAGCTTTGCGCCGACTTCCTCGATCGGGTGCTCGGCGTTGCGGCGGCGCATGGCCTTGAAGCTCGGCTGGCCGACCTTGCACTCCTGGATCCAGTCGCGGGTGAAACGGCCGCTCTGGATGTCTTCCAGAACACGCTTCATCTCGGCCTTGGTCTCGGCGGTCACGATGCGCGGGCCGGTGACGTAGTCGCCGTACTCGGCCGTGTTGCTGATCGAGTAGCGCATGTTGGCCATGCCGCCCTCATAGATCAGGTCCACGATCAGCTTGACCTCGTGCAGGCACTCGAAATAGGCCATTTCCGGGGCGTAGCCGGCTTCGACCAGCGTCTCGTAGCCGGCCTGGATCAGCGCGGTCAGACCGCCGCACAGCACGACCTGCTCGCCGAACAGGTCGGTCTCGCACTCTTCCTTGAAGGTCGTCTCGATCACGCCGGCGCGGCCGCCGCCGTTGGCCGAGGCGTAGGACAGCGCCACTTCCAGGGCGTTGCCCGAAGCGTTCTGGTGGACGGCGACCAGCGAGGGCACGCCGCCGCCACGCAGATATTCGCTGCGGACGGTGTGGCCGGGACCCTTCGGCGCGATCATGAACACGTCGATGTCGGCGCGCGGCTCGATCAGGCTGAAATGGATGTTCAGGCCGTGGGCGAAGGCGAGGGCGGCGCCTTCCTTCATGTTCGGAGCCAGATGGTCGCGGTACAGGTCGGCCTGAAGCTCGTCCGGGGTCAGCAGCATGATCACGTCGGCGACCTTGGCGGCCTCGGCCGGGGTCATCACGGTGAAGCCGGCGGCGGCTGCCTTGGCGCCGCTCGGGCTGTTGGGCCGGGCGCCGACGATCACGTCCTTTACGCCGCTGTCGCGCAGATTGTTGGCATGGGCATGGCCCTGACTGCCATAGCCGACGATGCAGACTTTCTTGCCCTTGATCAGGTTGACG
>DASQKT010000580.1:0-3004 GCA_035630415.1 Skermanella sp. | reverse complement strand
ATCTCGATCGCCCGCGCCATGCTGCGCAACGCTCCTATCCTGCTGCTGGACGAGGCGACCTCCGCCTTGGACACCGAATCGGAGCGTGTCGTCCAGGGGGCGTTGAAGGCCTTGCAGAAAGGCAGGACGACGCTGGTCGTGGCGCACCGCCTGTCCACCATCGTCGATGCCGACAGGATCTACGTGATCGACGACGGGAAGGTGGCGGAGGCCGGGACGCATGGCGAGTTGCTGCGGCGTGGCGGCATCTATGCGAAGTTGTGGGGGATGCAGAGCGGCCTTGTCTCTCCGGATGTGGATGCTCCGGCTCAGGCGGCGACACGATAGGGTTGACGGTCCGATTCCAGATTATTTTGCAAATGAGGGATTGTTACCGGGGCTCCTTACGTTCATCTTATGACACTGCGAAAAATGCGGACCACACCGCATACGCATCTCCCATACATCCTGTTTCTCCAACACGGTAGGTTACCGTGCCTGATATCGTTATTGCCGAACCCATGCATGAAGCGGCCGTTCTCGAACTGGGCCGCAGCTTCGAAGTCCGCTACGACCATGCGCTGGGGCGCAACGGCCCCGCGCTGAGCGGCGCCATTGCGGACGCACGCGCCTTGATCGTCCGCGACTGCACCATCATCGACGCCGACCTTCTGGCCGCAGCACCGCGCCTGCGTGTCATCGGCTGCCTGGGAGCGCCGTCCGCTCTGGTGGACGAAGACGCCTGCCGCGCCCGTGGCATCGAGATCCACAGCTATGTTTCCAGCGACGAGCAGACCCCGGTGGACCGCGTAATCGCCGGTCTCATCCGGTTGCTCGGCCGTTCGGGGTGGCAACCCGGCGGCGATGCCCGCATCCTTGGCCTGATCGGCTTCAATCCGACCGCACGGGAAGTCGCCGGCCGCGCCCGTGCCGTGGGGCTGGATGTCTGGGCCTATGATCCGTTGGTCGATCAGGACAGCCCCATCTGGGCCGAGCTTGGAGTACAACCCGCCGGCCTTCTGCACCTGCTGGAGCAGTGCGACGCAATCAGCCTTCATCTGCGCCTGACGCCGGAAACGCGTGAGCTGATCGACTGGGAAACCATCACCGAGATGCGTCCTTCAGCTGTCCTCATCAACGCTTCCCACGCCGGTCTGGTCGATACCGGAGCCGTCATCGGCGCGGTCCGCACCGGTCGCTTGGCGGGGGCGCTGCTCGACCTGGATCAAGCGGATGACGAGCCGGAGCTGGATACGCGGAGCGCCGCCGACGCGCGCATCGGCGCCTTGATCGCTCACAAGGTTCGGACCACACTGGAGCGGCGTGAGGAAGTCTGATCCGGCAGCAAGTTCTGGAGGAGGGAAGATGCGCGTCGTCATCGCGCTGCTGAAGCACGAAACCAACACCTTCTCTCCCGTCCCGACACCGCTTTCCCGCTTCGGCAACGGCGGTCCCGCCTGGGGCGAGGACGCCTTCCGTGCCTATAAGGGCACGGCGACGCCGATGGGGGCCTTCATCGATCTGGCGGAAGCCGAAGGCGCCGATATCGTGACGCCGGTCGCGGCGGAGGCTTGGCCGAGCGGACCGGTCCACGACGACGCCTACGCCCACCTGACCGACTCGATCCTGGCGGAGGTCGCCAAGGGCTGCGACTGCGTGCTGCTCGACCTTCACGGCGCCATGGTGACCGAGAGCCTGGAAGACGGGGAGGGCGAGTTGCTGGCCCGCATCCGGGCGCTGGCGCCCGACGTGCCCGTCGGCGTGGCGCTCGACCTGCACGGCAACCTGTCACAGAAGATCGTCGGCAATGCGACGGCGATAGTGGGCTTCAAGACCTATCCGCATGTCGATATGTACGAGACCGGCGAGCGGGTCGGGCGGATTACGCTCCGCGCCCTGAAGGGCTTGTCGCGGCCCACGATGGTCTGGGGCAACCGGCCGATGCTGCCGCATATCATGCGGATGGGCACCGCCGAAGCGCCCATGCGCGATCTGGTCGATGCGGCGCGCGGGTTCGAAGAGGACGGCGCGCTGGCCGTCAGCGTCTTCGGCGGCTTCCCCCATGCCGACATCCATGACGCCGGCATCAGCGTCGTGACGGTGACGGAGAACGACCGGGAGTCGGCCGAAACGATCTGCAATGGTCTGCTCGACGTCGCCTGGAACCGTCGGGAAGAGTTCGTCTACCGAGCCGAGCCGCTGGCCCGGTCCGTCGCCCGCGCACGGGATCTGGCGGATGGGCCGGTGCTGTTGCTGGACCATTCCGATAACTGCGGTTCGGGCGGCACTCAGGACGTGACCGCTGTGCTGGGCGAGATCATCCGGCAAGGGCTCAAGGACGTGGTCGCGTTCGCGATCCACGACCCCGCAGCCGTCGCGAAGCTGATCGAGGCGGGCGTGGGCGCCGACGTGACGCTGGAGATCGGCGGCAAGCTGCCGATGCCGGCGATTGGCCTTGCGGGCAAGCCGCTGAGCGTGACCGGCAAGGTTCGCGTCATCACCGACGGCGAATATACGATCCGTGGTCCGATGTATACGGGTGTACGTGTCGGCATGGGCCGGACGGTCGTGCTCGATACCGGCAACGTCGAGATCGTGCTGATCGAACGGCACCACGAGCCCTGGGACCTTGGCTGCCTGCTCAGCCTTGGCATCGATCCGGCGGCCAGGAAATACATCATGCTGAAGTCGCGCATCCATTACCGCGCCGGCTTCCAGCCGATTGCCCGCCATATCGTCGAATGCGCCGGCGAGGGCGTCACGACGTCGGACTACAGCCGGCTCCGCTTCGACCGGGTGCGCCGCCCGATCTTCCCCCTCAACAGCAAGTGAACCGCCATCTTGCGTATCCTAGTCGTCCAGAACAGCCGGACAGCGCCCCTTGGCCTGCTCGGAGACTACCTGACTGAATTCGGCGCCGAGCTCGTCACCGTCACGCCGCCCGAGGGCGATGCGCTGCCAGGCGATGCGGCAGGCTTTGACGGCGCCGTCGTGCTGGGTGGTCCGCAATCGGCGGCGGACGACG
>DASQKT010000579.1:0-9537 GCA_035630415.1 Skermanella sp. | reverse complement strand
GGCCGATCTCAATGAACAGGTCGTAGCCGTCCGAAACCATCCGCTCCAGCGCCGGGGAGAAATACACAGGCGCCCGCACATTGGCGTACCAGTAGTCGCTGACCAGATGCAGGCCAGTTTCCATCCGGCCCGTCACGGTAGAGTACAGCGGCGTTGCGGCCGCCGCCGGGACCAGTGCGCTGAGCGAGCCGATCAGCTCGGCCTTCAGCGGCTCCATGTGGTGGGAATGGAAGGGGACGTTGACGCTGAGGAAGCGGTTGAAGATATCAGCCTCTTCCAGCTTCCGCGCGATCTCCTGAAGCGGTTCCTCGTCGCCCGACAGCGCGATGCTGCGCGGACCGTTGACCGCGCCGATGGAAACCCGGTCGGCGACGCCTGCTATCAGCGCCTCCGCCTCGGGAAGGCTGACGCCCACTGCCAGCATCTTGCCCTTGCCGGTAGCGGCGTGCTGGCCCCGGCTGCGGTGGAAGATCACCTGCACCGCCTGTTCCAAGGTCAGGGCGCCGGCGGTATAGGCAGCGGCAACCTCGCCGATGGAATGGCCGACGACGCCGGCCGGTTCCACCCCATGCTGACGCCACAGCTCGACCAGGGCGATCTGGATCGCCATGATGGCGGGCTGGGCAATTCGGGTGTCGGATACTCGGGAGCAGGATTCCGGCCGGCTCAACTCCTCCAGCAGCGACCAGCCGGCGACGCCGATGAAATGCCCTTCGATCTCCTGAACGACTTCGCGGAAGCGCGGCTCGGTTTCGATAAGCTCACGGCCCATCGCGTACCATTGCGGTCCCTGGCCGGTGAAGACGAAGCCCAGCTTCGGCGCCGCTGCCGGGCAGACGCCATGCTCCACGCCTCCCGCAGTCGATCCGCCAAGAGTCGAGCCGCCGAGAAAGGCCTCGATCCTGGCCACCAGTTCCGCCTTGTCCGCCGCGACGATGGCGATGCGGTGCCGCATTCCGGAACGGTGCCGGCCAGCGGCATGGCAGATATTCCGCAGCGACGCGTCCGACCGGCCCAGAAACTCCCGGTAGTCCCGCAGGCTCGCGCTCAGGGCTTCCTCCGTCTGCGCACCGATGGCGAACAGATATCCACGCTCAGTCACGGCCGGCTTGGCAATGGCAGCCGTCACCTCCGGCCGGTATTCCTCCAGCACCAGATGGGCGTTGGTGCCGCCGGCGCCGAACGAGTTGACGCCGCCCACTCGCGGCCCGCCATCGGCGGGCTCCGGCCAGGGTATCGTTTCCGACACCACGCGCAGGCGCCAGTTCTCCAGCTCTATCTTCGGATTGGCTTTGCGGAAATGCAGGTTGCCGGGGATCGCCTTGTTGCGCAGGCACAGGCTCAGCTTGATCAGGCCGGCGACGCCGGCGGCCCCTTCGAGATGGCCGATATTGCTTTTCACCGAGCCGATCAGCAGCGGATCGTCCTTGTCACGGCCGCCGAAGACATTGCCGAAGGCCCTGGTCTCGATCGGATCTCCCACCGGGGTACCGGTGCCGTGGGCCTCGACATACTGCACCCGGTCCACATCGACGCCGGCCTCGGCATAGACTTTCCGCAGCATCGCCGTCTGAGCCGCTTCGCTGGGTACCGTGAAGCCTTCCGGGGTGAAGCCGTCGGAATTGCAGGCGGTGGCGCGGATCAGCGCATAGACCTCGTTGCCGTCTTCGAGCGCCTTGGAAAGCGGCTTCAGATAGACGACGCCGACGCCCTCGCTCCGTACATAGCCGTTGGCGCGGTCGTCGAAGGTCTTGCAGGCGCCGTCGGGGCTGAGGAAGTTGCCCTTGGACATCATGACCGTCGAGATCGGGTTGATCATGATGTTGACGCCGCCCGCAATGCCGGCGGTCGCTTCCCCGTTCCAGATGCTCCGGCAGGCCAGATGCATGGATACCAGGGAGGAGGAACACGCGGTATCGATCGTCACGCTGGGGCCGTGCAGGTCATACAGGTACGAGATTCGGTTCGCGAGCGAAGTCAGAGACGACCCCATCGCCACATGCGGACTGATGGAATAGCGGTTGGTCGCATCGACCTGCATATCCCAGTAGTCATTCATGAAGCTGCCGATGAAGACGGCGGTGTCGGTGCCCCTGAAGCTCTCCAGCCGGTCTCCCGCATCCTCGACCGCCTCGAAAACGGCCATCAGCAGAAGCCGCTGCTGCGGATCGACGCGCTCGGCCTCCTTTGGGAAGATGTTGAAGAACTCGTTGTCGAACAGGTCGCGGCCTTCGATGAAGCCGCCGCGCTCGGTCTTGATCTTGCCCGCCTTGTCCGGATTGGGATCGTAGAATTCGTCCCTGTTCCAGCGATCCGCCGGCACCGTCGAGACCGCATCCACACCGGACAGCAGCAGTTCCCATAATTGAGCAGGCGAGGCCGCATTTCCCGGCATCCGGCAGCCCATGCCGACAATTGCGATGGGCTCGTTGGCGTAACGCATTGCTTATCCTTCAAAGCAAAATCGGTGCATCGAAGGATGATTTTATAGTGACGCGAGCAATAAATATCAAATTTAGTTCAAATAATAATGTAGTATGAATTTCGATACACTAATAGTTGCATAATCACTGCAAAAATTATGGATCACGGTTCCAACGACCGGCCTTCCGGCATTGGCCTCGATCGTTCAACTCAGCACCCGCCAATCACCTTGAACTCGACCCTGCGGTCCAGCGCGTCGGTCGCATCGTCGCGCCCGGTCCCGATCAGGTTGTCGCGTGCCCCCATGCCGTTGGCGATGGTCCGTTCCGTCAGGGCCGGCTCTTCCTGGCCAAGCCTCGTCTTTACATACTCCGCGCGCAGAAGCGACAGGCGTTCGTTCAGCGGTGCAGGGCCGGTCGGGCTGGTATGGCCGGCGACCTCCAGGCAGGATGGGCTTCGGGCAGCCCGCGTCGCGATGGCGTCGAGCCAGCGATCGTAATCCCCGCTCACTTGCGAGTCCGAGACGAAGGCCGTCGATCCCGGCCGGAACAGGAACTTGACCGCCAGCCTGTTGTTGCGCAGCCCGTAATCGACGATATCGCTGAACGCCTGTGCCGCGTCGTCGCGCAAGCCCAGCTTCAGGTTCGCCAGATAGATCCCGTTATAGGCCCGCAACTGGTCGCCCGCCCGCGTCTGCACCGCCGCGCGGTACAGGTCCAGCGCCTCCTGGTAGCGGCCGACATCATACGCCTCGATCGCGTCGCTTATCAGGGAAGCGGTCAAGATTCCGTCCAGGTAGCCTGGCGCTATCGGATCGCCGACCTTGGTACCCTGGCAGGTGGTGATATAGCCCTCCGTCGCCTTGTCGCTGGTCCAGGTCGGACTGTCCTGGAAAAACTGGGTCGGCGTGGCGTCCACCCCTTCCATCCGCGCCCGTGCTACGCCCTTCGCGACGGTCCTTCCCGACTTGAGGTCCGCCATCACCAGACAGAATCGATAGGCCTCCCGCATCCCCGCCGTCTTGCCCTCCTTGCTGACGGGGGTGAAGGTGCCGACCAGCACCAGTGGTGCTGCCGCGACGTTCTCGCTGGTGAATGGCTTGATCTCGAACTGGGGATACTGGCGCTCGACCAGTTCGGTGACCTTCTTCTGGATCAGCCTCGTCGCCGCCGACTGCGATCCCGTCATGCCGTCCACCAGCGGATCGATCACCACCGGATATCGCCCGGACGGGCCGGGTGGCGGCAGCGTCTGGCTGGTGAACACCGTATTCGCGGCTTTCGCGACCGCCTCGTCGAACGGAACCGGCTCGACCAGCGGGGCAGGGGCCGGCGGCACGGCGGCGGTGCCTGGAACCGCGACGGTGGCGGCAGGCTGCGGGGCAGGAGTCGGGGCCGGTGGCGTTACGGCGGCGGCTTGGACGCTCGGCTGGGTATTGCCCTGAAGCTCGGCACAGCCAGTCAAAACCAGCGCTGGCAGAGCCAGCGCTATAAAGACACTATGGCGAGTCATAGCACCCGGAAAGAGATCGGAAAAGCCGTCAGCAGTTCTTGCGAAGAAACGACTTGTCCGCATCGGTGATACCCTCGCCAAGTTGACCACGTTCCAGAATGGTGGCACAGCGCGGTTCTTTGATGCCAGACACTCTCTCGCGCAGTTTGGCTTGTCTTTGGAGTATCGTAACCTTGGCTAAAGGGACATCGCTTTCAACGGATACGGTTGCCGCAGGTGCAGGCGGTACTGGCAGTGACGCCGCCGCCGGCTTCCGGGGCGGGGGCGACGGCAGAGCAGGCGGCAACGCGGCCACCTCCGGCTTGGTGGCCTCTCCCGGCTCTTGCAGCCGGCGCAGCGCCAAGCCGGCATGCGGCCCATCCGGAAAGTACTTCAGGTACAGCAGCATATCGGCGGGATCGGTGCTGTTCTCCAGCGCCCGCCAGAACAGCGCCTCCCGCTCCGGATCGAACCCCGGAGAGGCAATCACCGGAGCGGCGGCCTTCGGCGGGATCAGGTAGAACGGATCGCCGCCGAGCGAGCCATAGGTGAACGGCGTCTGCCGTCCCGCCGTCGCCGCGAAGACGCTGTCGCGGATGCGGCCGAACAGCAGGTTGATCTCCAGCCCAGGCGTTTCCAGGTGCTCGAGAAGCGCCGTCGTATAGGGGCTGTGCCTGTCGCTCCCGTCGTCGGCCAGCGCATTGGCCGCCGTGGCATAGGCGACCAGCGTATCGCGCCCGACATTCCCGGCCTGGGCCAGTCCTTCGGTAATCTGAAGCGCCCGCGTGGCACCGCCTGCCCGTGCGATCCGCGCCGCGAACGGGTTGTCGCGGCAGGCGTCCAGTATGACGATCCGCAGGTCGCGTGCCGCCTCCGCTTCCCGCAGGATCATGTCCAGCGAGATCGCGTCATAGGCAAGGTCCCGTTCCCGCTGGACCGTGGCATCGACCGGCAGAAAATAGTTCGTTCCCTGCATCTGCAAGCCATGGCCGGCATAATACACCAGGGCCACCGACGCCTTGTCCGCCGCCTTCCCGAAGGCCTTCAGCCGCTCCGCCATCGCCGTGAAGTTCAGGTCGTAGCCTTCGACGACCGAAAAGCCGATCCGCTTCAACGCCGCCGCCACGGCTTTCGCGTCGCTGGCCGGGTTCGGCAACTCGGCCACGTTCTGGTATTTGCCGTTGCCGATGACCAGGGCCACCCTTCCGTCAGGTGCAGCACTGGCCGGTCCGGCGAGCATCTGCCCGACGGCGATCAAGGCGGCAACGACCAAGCCGGCGAACCTCGACACAGCCAACTCCCGCTCCGTTGCGAAGCGTCAAGGTTAACATTTTCGGGCTCCCTGAAGGAATGAGCCTGTTCACTTTTTCCCGGCGATGCCGTCGATCACCAGCCCGGTCAGCAGCCTGCCGCCCTTGAGCGCCTGTCGCGCCACCTCCGATACCCCTCCTCCCTTTGCCGCCAGCTGCAGCAGGCGGATAAGCTGCCCCTGGCGGGCGTCCGGCAGCCGCCCGACGATGGCGGCCCACAAGGCGTCGATGTTGTAGAGCGATCCCGCGTCCAGCCGCACCGGGACGATGTCTTCCAACGCCACGCCCAGCGCCTCCGCTGTCGCATCGACCGCCCCCCGGATCATCTCCGCCTTCCGTCCCGAAGGTGCTGCGATGTCGTAGGGCGGCTCCCATTCGGTGAAGGGCCGCAGCCGGTCGATGTGTGACAGGGCCACCAGCAGCGGCGGCGCCTTCAGGCCGGGATTGGCCGCGAAGTATGCGCCGATGGCGTCGAACAGACGCCGGTCCAGGTCCCGTGCCCCGTCATTGGCGGCAGCCACCCAC
The DNA here is from genome assembly GCA_035630415.1 of Skermanella sp. GTDB lineage: Bacteria > Pseudomonadota > Alphaproteobacteria > Azospirillales > Azospirillaceae > Skermanella. The sequence goes on along the minus strand of DASQKT010000579.1, from coordinate 3,787 downwards.
AGGATCAGGTCGCACTCCGCCGCCATCGTCGCCAGTTGCGGGACCGCTGCTTCGCGGTCCAGGCCGACGCAGTCGATCAGCTCCAGCTCCGGCCGCTCGCCGTTCCCGCTCATCCTGTGGCTGGTGGCGCGGTCACCCAGCGGCAGCACATCGACCGCCGCGACCACCTCGCCGCTCAAGGCATTGACGAGGCTGGATTTCCCCGCATTGACCCTGCCGCCGATCAGAATCCGCAACGGCGCCGGTGCCGCCGCCTGCCGCGCCACGGGAACAGGCTCCACCGCCATCAACTCGTCCAGATCGGCCCTCAGCCGCCCGCTGTACAGGTTGATCGCCTCCCGGCCCACCTCTTCGATCAGGATGCGAGCGATCCGGTCCAGCATCAGGCTGGACAGCCCCGCCGCCGCGAACCCGCGAACCCGCTGATTCAATTCCGCCGCAAGCGCCTGCATCGGGTTGATGGTCATGCGTCCGATGCGCCAGGGACCGCCGAATATTCCCGCCGCCGCCGTCACCGTTTGCTTGGCCCGGTAGAGCCGCATCACGTTGTCGAGGCGGATGCTGCGCGAGCCGGGCACCGCCTCGACCGTCAGCGTCCGTGTCCGCTCCGCCACCCGTTCCGCCAGCAGCAGCGCTTCCGGCAGCGTGAAGTGCCAGACAGCCTCCGGCCGGTCGGGCCAGTAGTGCCGCGCCACGTCCTCCATCACCGCGCCTGCCACCGCCATCAGCGAATGCTGATCCATCAGCATCGCGCCGGACGCCCGTCTCGCGAACCCCTGCACCCGCTGCCAGGCGATCTTGTCCGACGGCGTCCAACCCTCCTCCGGCGGCGTGTCGCCGGAACCCGCACCCTCTCCTTCACCCCCGCCCGCACCCGACACGGGCCGCGCCGCCCGCCGGAACAGCACGCCCGCCGCCACGAAGCAGACCGACCCGCCCAGCAGCCAAAGCCCCAGATCGCCCCTCTGCCACAGCCACGCGACCCCCAGCGGGACCAGCGCCGCGAAGGGCAGGGCGCCCAGCGCCGTGGCCGCGACCCACAGCGACCGCCGAGCCCCGAAGATCCGCTTCATTTCCCCCCAGCCTTATCCCTGGACGATCCATCCCTGGAGAACATCCGGCTCGCCTTCGCGGCACCCGTCGCCTCCGCCATCGCGCGGCGGAATTCTTCCGCCACCGCTTCCGCGTCGAAGGCATTGCCGGCCCGCCGCGCCGTCAGGTACAGCACGGCGGCCCGCCCCAGCCCGTATGTCGTGGCGAAGCTCGCCACCCCGGCGGCGGCTCCGCCGATCAGCGTGCCGTATCCCGGTACCAGCTTGGCCAGTTGCCGCACGCCGAACTGCGTGCCGAAGCGCAGCAAGGCGCCGGCACCCAGGCATCCGGAGAACTCCGCCAGCGTCGTCCGCGTCCAGGTCACTCCCAGGATTCCGGCCAAGCTGTGCAGCATCTTGCCCTGCACGACGGGCACGGCCAGCGCCCCGGCCACCGGCAGGGTATCGATCGCCCCCGCCGTCGCGGCATAGCCCCAGATATGCGAAAGCGCCCGCCCGGCCCCCGGCCCGCCCGCCATGTCCAGGCTCCGCCGCGCCATGGAAACGACGCCATCGGCCGATGCCGCCTCCAGCGCCGCCCAAAGCGCCTCGACACCGTAATCTTCCGGCTCCAGCCCGTCGCCTTCCTGCGTGAAGTCGATCGGCACGAAGGTCACGGACCCATCGCCCGGCAGCCGGGCGAAAGCCGTCCGCTGAGCCGCCAGACTGCGGTCCAGCGCCTCGCCGCCGATCCTCATCCCGCCCAGGAACGGATAGGGCAGGGGATGCGGCTTGCCGGGATAGGCATCGTGCAGGGTGGTCTGGGCGACCACCACCGGCCAGTCGGGATGACGCCGCCGCACTTGGACCAGCGCTTCGAGCACCGCCGGCGGCACCGGCCCTACCGCCTTGACGACCGCCAGCACCAGATGCGCCTGACTTTCGCACAGCGCCAGATCCTCGGCCGGATCGTAGGCGACTTCTCCTAACCCACGGGTATCGAGGAACCGGATGACCGGCGCTTCGGATGGAAATTCATAGACCCGCGCCGTCGCGGTGCAGGGCCGGTAGCCAGTCCCGACCTCCGCGTCGGTGCTGCCGGTCAGGGTCCGGATGATGGAACTCTTGCCGGTCCCGACCATTCCCAGCAGCCAGATCACCGGCGCCCGTTCGCGCGCTTCCGCCGCGATCCTGGCGTCGTCGACCGTGTCCGGCTTGGGGTTCAGGACGTTTTCATAGACATCGCGCCACAACACCGACAACTGCTCGCCAGTCCGATTGAGGAACGTCAACATGGGAGCCATCCGCTGTGATCGGCGTGTACGAGTGGTACAAGACATAGCGCCTGCACGCAAGTTCGCCGTACCTGATTTCCTAGGATGAAAATCTTAATAAATCCGGTGCTATACCGGTCCCATGGAAGCGGAGCCCGCCCCAACCCCACGTTGTCCGTCATGACATTCGCTTACATTCGCCTACGGGAAGGAAGATGTCGCAATCGCCTCCGCAAAATAACCGGCTCTCTTGTGCCTTCCTGCGATCTCACGTGTTACCTGCCATAGTTCAGCGCTTTCCCGAGATTCACAGTCCCGCCGCGCCGACCCGACAACCATACCGCCAAGCCCGAATTCAACGGGCGCCCAGATCCTTGCAACAGCCCGAGATACCATGATCGATCGCAGCGACCGCCTCTGGTATAAGGATGCCGTCATTTACCAGCTCCACGTGAAGGCTTTCTTCGATGCCGATAATGACGGCATCGGCGACTTCGCGGGGCTGTCCCGAAAGCTCGACTATCTCCAGGAACTCGGTGTCACGGCACTGTGGTTGTTGCCCTTCTATCCGTCGCCGCTGCGCGACGACGGGTATGACATCGGGGATTACCGCAACGTCAATCCGTCCTACGGCAATATGCGCGACTTCCGGCAGTTCGTCCGCGAATGCCATGACCGCGGCATGCGTGTCATCACGGAACTGGTCATCAACCACACCTCCGACCAGCACCCCTGGTTCCAGCGTGCCCGCAACGCCAAGCCGGGCTCCAACCACCGCGATTTCTACGTCTGGAGCGACAACGACAAGAAGTACCAGGGTACCCGGATCATCTTCCTCGATACCGAGAAGTCGAACTGGACCTGGGACCCCGTCGCCAAGCAATATTTCTGGCACCGCTTCTACTCGCACCAGCCGGACCTGAACTTCGACAATCCGGCCGTGATGCGCGAAGTGCTGAGCGTGCTGCGCTACTGGCTGGAAATGGGCGTCGATGGCCTCCGGCTCGACGCCGTGCCCTACCTGATCGAGCGCGAGGGCACCAACAACGAGAACCTGAGCGAGACGCACGACGTCCTCAAGAAGATCCGCGCCGCCGTGGATGAAGGCTATTCCGACCGCATGCTGCTGGCGGAGGCCAACCAGTGGCCGGAAGACGTGCTGCCCTATTTCGGCGACCTGTCCAAGGGCGGCGACGAATGCCACATGGCGTTCCACTTCCCGCTGATGCCGCGCATGTATATGGCGATCGCCCAGGAAGACCGGCACCCCGTCACCGACATCATGCGCCAGACGCCGGAGATCCCGGAGACCTGCCAGTGGGCGGTGTTCCTGCGCAACCATGACGAACTGACGCTGGAGATGGTAACCGACAAGGAGCGGGACTATCTCTGGAACTTCTACGCCAAGGACCGGCGGATGCGGATCAACCTCGGCATTCGCCGCAGGCTGGCGCCGCTGATGGACAATGACCGGCGCAAGAT
>DASQKT010000578.1:0-9032 GCA_035630415.1 Skermanella sp. | reverse complement strand
GGCAAGGCCGCGACGCCGGGAAGCAGCGCCGGGCCGGTCAGGCACCCCAGACCGCACAGCAGCGTGCAACAGAGATCGTGCCCGCTGCGTTCGTCATGCCGCTCGTGCTCGTCCGAAGGGGCGGACACCGGCTTCGCCGCCATGTCGTCGTGCAGGCACATCGACGCCATGGCGTCGAAATCAGAAGCATCGGCGGCGGGAGCCGGAACCCCAGACTGAAGAGTGGGCGAGGCGCCGGAGTGGCCTTGGGCGATCAGGACAAAGGCTAGCAGCGCCGCGATTACCGCACGCTTCCAACCCGTCAAACCTGACCATTTCAGTGCCATGGCCGTAAGCTCATCCAGTTCGATCCGACCGTCAACAAACTTTCGACTTCTTCCAGACGAATTGGTCGAGCCATTATTCCCTAAGCCGCCGGTCCAAATCCGGAACCGCCATCATGGTCCCCGTGTTCGTCCGGAAAACCCCCGAAGGAGATCCACCATGCCGCTACGCACCGTGCCCTTTGGCAATGGACAGGTTCCCACGCTCGGACAAGGCACCTGGTTCATGGGAGAAGACCGCGACGAGCGCGCGGGCGAGGTCCGTGCCCTGCAACTGGGACTGGACCTCGGCATGACGCTGATCGACACGGCAGAAATGTACGCCGATGGCGGAGCGGAAGAGGTCGTCGGCGAGGCGATCAAGGGCCGGCGGGACGATTGCTTCCTGGTCAGCAAGGCCTATCCCCAGAATGCAGGCCGCCGCAGCGCCATCCAAGCCTGCGAACGCAGCCTGAAGCGGATCGGCACCGACTATCTGGACGTCTACCTGCTGCACTGGCGCGGCGGCATTCCGCTGTCGGAAACCGTCGAGGCCTTCGAGACCCTGCGGCAGCAGGGCAAGATCCGGCGCTGGGGCGTCAGCAACCTCGACACCGACGACATGAAGGAGCTTCTGTCCGTTCCCGGTGGAAATGCCTGCGCCACCGATCAGGTGCTCTACAACCTGACCCGGCGCGGGCCGGAATGGGACCTGCTGCCCTGGTGCCGCGACAAGGGCATTCCGGTAATGGCCTACAGCCCGATCGAGCAGGGCCGCATTCCGGCCAAGGGTACCCTCCGGACGGTCGCGAACCGGCTGGACGCGACGCCGTTTCAGGTTGCTCTCGCCTGGGTTCTGGCCCAGGAAGGCGTCGTGGCGATTCCGAAGGCCAGCGATCCCGAGCACGTCAAGGCCAATCGCGCCGCCGCCGACCTCGTCCTGTCTCCGGAGGATCTGGCGGAGCTGGATAAGGACTTCCCGCCACCCAAGGGACCGCGCTCCCTGGAGATGCTGTAACTACGCGGCCTTGCGGCCGCCGCCGATGGCGATGACGGTCACGATGATGACGCCGGTGGCGATCAGGCGCACCCCGGCGCTGAGGCCGAAGGTGTTCAGCATCGTGACGATCAGGAACAGCAGCAGGGCCGCTCCCCAGATGCCGAGCGGCTCCGCCCGTCCTCCGGCGACGCTGGTGCCGCCGATCACGGTAACGGCGATCGAGGCGAGCAGGTATTCCTCCCCCATGTTGAGGGAAGACCCGCCCGAGAATCCCGCGAGCAGCACGCCGCACAACCCGGCCATCCCGGCCGAGACGACGGACGTCGTCAGCCGGGCGCGCGACACCGGCGTCCCGGCCAGCCGTGCCGCTCGCTGGTTCTGCCCCAGCGCCAGCAGCGTCCTGCCGTAGACGGTACGGGCGAGGACCAGCAGGACGACCGCCGTCAGAACAGCCGCGACCAGCGCTAGGTTGGAGATGCCGAGCGTGCGGCCGGTGCAGAAATCCGCGAAGGCCGGCGGCGGCTTGATCTTCAGCCCGCGCCCATAGGCGATGGCGATGGACTGCACGATCAGCGCGCTCGACAGCGTCGCGATAATCGGCGGAATCCGGAGCAGCCGGATCAGCAGGTAGTTGGCGACGCCCAGCGCCATCGCGGCCCCGAGCGCCGCCGCCAGCCCCGCCAGGATCATCCCGTTCGAACCGTCCATCACCTTCATGGCGATGGCGCCTGCCAGCGATATCGCCGCCGGGATCGACAGGTCCACGTTGCCGGGACCTGATGTGATCACCAGCATCTGCCCCAGCCCGACGATGACGAACAGGGCGGAGAAAGTCACCGCCGCCGACATGATGTCCGCAGCACCCCGCCCGCCCGAATAGATCAGCGTCATGGCAAGGACGACGGCGGCGGCCAGCAGCGGCCACACCCAGACCGGCAGCACCAGCGGACGCCGCGGCGTCGCCACGTCGGCGGAGGAGGGAAGGTCGTTGGTAATCATCGTTCCTCCGCCCGGTTGAGCACGGCGCGCAACGCCAGCACGATGATGAGGGTCGCGCCCTGCGCTCCTATCTGCCAGTCCGGCGGTATATGCATGAAGGTCAGGAAGGAGCCGGCCAGCGTCAGCGTCATGGCCCCCAGCACGGCGCCGATGGGGTTGACCCTGCCGCCGGTGAACTCGCCGCCGCCCAGGATCACGCCCGCGATCGACAGCAGTGTGTAGCGGAGCGCCATGTTGGCGTCGCCCGACGTGGTCAATCCGACCAGCGCCAGCCCCGACAGCGCGCCCAATGTTCCTGCCATCAGGTACAGCGTCACGCGTGCCCGCAGCAGCGACCAGCCGGCATTCGCCAACGCCTTCGGATTGCCGCCGGCTCCGCGCAGGATCGTGCCGAGGGAGGAGCGCATCAGCAGGTGCATTCCCAATCCCAGGATCACGGCGTAGAGGATCGGCAGCGGGACGAAATCGGGCTTCCACTTCATCACGGTGGTCAGGAACTCAGGTGCCCGTCCTCCAGGGGTCGGCAGGATCAGCACGGCCAGTCCCATCCAGATGAACGACAGCCCCAACGTCACGACGATGGACGGCAGCGCCCGCCAATGGATCAGCGCTCCGACCAGACCGTAGACACCGACGGCAGCGACCAGGGCCGCCACGCCCAGCAGGGGAGAGTCCTTCAGCAGCGTCGCGGCGATGCAGGCACATAGGCCGACGAAGCTGCCGATGCTCAGGTCCAGGTCGTTGATCGCGATGATGCAGAGCTGCGACAGCGTCGCTAGGATCACCGGCACCGCGAGGTTGAGTAGAAGCGTCAAACCGACATAGCTCATCGCGCGCGGCTGCTGCGAGAAGATCACCGCCAGCATCAGCGACAGGGCGATGGCCGGCAGCAGCATCCGCAACAGGCGGACGGCGTCGAAGCGGGCAGGGCCGCGCATGGGCAGGGACGCGGCGGTCATGCGACTTCCCCGGATGCATCGGCATAGGAGGCGCGGAGAATGGCTGCTTCCGTCATCTGTCCCCGGTGGAGATGGGCGACGATCCGCCCCTGGTGGAAGACGTAGACGCGGTCGCAGTGGAACAGTTCTTCCATCTCGGTCGAGTACCACAGGAAGGTCCGGCCCCGCTCCGCCTCCGCCCGGATGAAGCGGTAGACCTCCGCCTTGGTCGAGATATCGACGCCGCGCATGGGATCGTCCATCAGGATGATCCCGGCTTCCGACGCCAGCGCGCGGGCGAACAGCGCCTTCTGCTGGTTGCCGCCGGACAGCGACAGGATGCCGTTGTCCATGTCGGGCGTGCGGATGCCGATCCGCTCCCGCCACGTTGCGGCAAGGTCCTTCTCCCGCCCCGGATCGATCAGGCCGAACTTCCGCAGGCTGCCGAGCGAGCGAACCGAAATGTTGCGGGAGATCGACCACAGCGGAAAGACGCCGTCCGATTGCCTGTCGCCGGGGACCAGCGCTACCGGAGCCCCCACCTGCGTTGCCGGATCGCGCTTGCCCCAGGCGTCGAACAGGCGCAGCAGCATGGTCGATTGACCATGGCCCGCCAGTCCAGCAAGGCCGACGATATCGCCCTGGCAGGCGGACAGCTCCATCCCGCCAGTCGCGGCCAGCGGCTTCGCCAGCACCTGCCGGAGCCGGTCCGCCGTGGTATCCGTCACCCTGGCCGAACTCTCCGCCTCCGACAGCTCCTCGTCCGCCGCCCCCATGCTGCGGACGATGATCCGACGCGTCAATTCCGACGCCCTGCCGTCCAGCACGATCCGGCCTTCGCGCATCACCACGACCCGCTCGGCGGCGCTCAGCACCTCCGGCAGGATGTGGGAGATGAAGACGCTGGCGACGCCGCCCAGGTTCGCCCGGTGCAGGTAGGACAGCAGTTGTTCGGCGGCGGTCGCGTCCAGCGACGATGTCGGCTCGTCCAGGATGACCAGCCGGATCGGCGCGTCGGTCACGGTGAATGCGCGGGCGATCTCCACCATCTGCCGCCGCCCGAGCGACAGGTCGGCGACGATGGTCTTCGGGTCTATTCCATGGCCGGGAAAGATCGCGTCGAGCTGTTCCAGGATCAGCCCTTCCGCCCGCTTCCGCCAGCCCCAGCCGCGCAGGCCGGGGTGGAGGACGCGCGCGTTCTCGCCGACCGTCAGGTTGGGGCAGAGCGAGAGTTCCTGGAACACGCAGCGCACGCCGAGCTTGCCGGCGGCTGCCGTATCGTAGTCGGCGACCTGCCGGCCGCCCTCGGCGCTGATGGTCCCGGCGTCGGGCTTGAGCACGCCCGCCAGGACGTGCATCAGCGTCGATTTGCCGGCGCCGTTGTGACCCACCAGCCCCAGCCGTTCACCCCGCCCGACGCGCAGGGTGACACCGGCCAGCGCGCGGACCGCGCCGAAGCTTTTACGGACATCGTCGAGAAGAAGAGCGACCTCGTCGGAAACCATCACGCGTGCCTGAGTAGAGCTTGACTTACTTGCCACCGTTACTTCTTGCCTCCGATGACAGCCTGCGCATCGCTGAGGGAGTATTCGACGTTGGTCACTCCGCCCTTCTCGGTCTGGTTCAGGCGTTCTTCCAGGTTGCCCTGCTCGACCGACAGGAACGGCACGATCAGGTCCTTTGGCACGTCCTTGCCGTCGAGGATCTGCTGCGCGACCCAGAAGGCCAGCGTGCCGACGCCGGGAGCGATGGAGACCGACATCGTCTCGTAGCCGTTGGCATCCTTCTGCTCCTTCCACCACAGCAACTCGTCCTGCCTGTTGCCCATGATGATGGTCGGAACCGGCCGGCCGGCGCCCTTGAACGCCTGCGCCGCACCGTAGCCGTCGCCCCCCTGGGTCACGACGCCCCGGATCTCCGGCAGGGTCGGCAGCACGCCGGCGACCGCCTTCTGCGCCACTTCCTGGGTCCAGTCGCCATGGACGGACGACACGATCTTGAAGTTCGTGTGCTTCTTGACGCCGTCCTCGATCCCCTTGTGGATCTCGTCATCGACGAACACGCCGGCCAGCCCCCGGATCTCCAGCAGGTTGCCGCCCTGCGGGTAGCGCTGGGCCAGATAATCCACCTGGATCTCGCCCATTTTGCGGAAGTCCACCGCGACCCGCCACGCGCACGGCTCCGTCACGATACCGTCGAACGACACCACCGTAACGCCGGCGTCACAGGCTTCCTTGACCGCGCCGTTGAGCGCCGTCGGGGAGGCGGCATTGACGACGATGGCGTCGTAGCCTTGCAGGATCAGGTTCTGGATCTGCGCCGCCTGCTCGGTCGCTTGGTTCTCCGCCGTCGTGAAGGCGGAGGCGTCGGCGACGACCTTGTCGGCCACCGCCTTGGAGGTGACCGTGCCCCAGCTCTTCAGCATGGCCTGACGCCACGAGTTGCCGGCATAGTTGTTGGACAGCGCTATCTTTTTCGACGACGTGTCCGCGACCGCCACTCCGGATAGGCAGGTTGCGGCGACGGCCACGGCTAGAGCGACCCTGATCTTCATTGAGGTTTCCTCACTGGATGTTTTTTGTTTTCCGCTCGCCGCAAGAACAGGCGACAGTTTTATCTGTGATAACTAAGATGTTGAATAAACGCTAGGCGCATTCCGGAACAGCGTCAAGCCGGCTCCCATGGTCCACCAAAGATGTAATACTGAAGTATCCGGTAAGTGCATGAGGATACGCTTAAAGTACTAGGACGTAGGATTCTTGGGACTTGGACGCAAAGCGCATTTGACTATCGGCGCAATTAGATCGAGGATCGAACCGACTTCGGTCATGCGCATCAGCCATGCCGTAACTTAGAAAAAGCCGATGGAAAAGACGGCTGACCAAAGGGGGAGGAAACAGTGAGAGCATTCACGTCCGTCGTTGCGGCTGTAACGCTTGGCCTTTTCACGCTGGCGCCTCAGGCGTTCGCTCAGGACAAGGGTCCCGTCGGCATTTCGATGCCCACGAAATCTTCCGCGCGCTGGATCGCCGACGGCGACAACATGGCCCGGTACTTCAAGGAAAAGGGCTACCAGACCGACCTTCAATACGCCGAGGACGAGATCCCGAACCAGCTCGCCCAGATCGAGAACATGCTGACCAAGGGCGCCAAGGTCCTGGTGATCGCCGCCATCGACGGGACGACCCTGTCGGATGTGCTGGCCCAGGCGGCCAGCCAGGGCACCAAGATCATCGCCTACGACCGGCTGATCCGAGGCTCGGCGAACGTCGATTACTACGCCACCTTCGACAATTTTCAGGTCGGCGTGCTCCAGGGCGGCTACATCGTGGACAAGCTGGGCCTGAAGGAAGGCAAGGGGCCGTTCAACATCGAGCTGTTCGGCGGCTCGCCCGACGACAACAACGCCTTCTTCTTCTACAACGGCGCCATGTCCGTCCTTCAGCCCTACATCGACACCGGCAAGCTGGTGGTCGCCAGCGGCCAGACCGGCATGGACAAGGTCTCCACCCTGCGCTGGGACGGCGCCGTCGCCCAGTCGCGCATGGACAACCTGCTGAGCGCCTACTACACCGACAAGAAGGTGGACGCCGTGCTGTCGCCCTATGACGGGCTGAGCATCGGCATCATCTCCTCGCTCAAGGGCGTCGGCTACGGCAGCGGCAGCCAGAAGATGCCGATCGTGACCGGCCAGGACGCCGAGGTTCCGTCGATCAAGTCGATCCTTGCCAAGGAACAGACCTCGACCGTCTTCAAGGACACCCGCGAACTGGCGAAAGTCACCGTCGGTATGGTCGATGCCGTGCTGAGCGGCAAGGTTCCGGAGGTCAACGACGCCAAGACCTATGAGAACGGCGTCAAGATCGTTCCCGCTTACCTGCTGAAGCCGGTCAGCGTCGATGCTTCCAACTGGAAGAGCATTCTGGTCGATAGCGGATACTACAAGGAAAGCGAGTTCCGCTGACCTGATTGAGCCTGCGGGAGGGCGTCTGATCCGCCCTCCCGCACATCGAAGGCAATGTAAGGTGCTCGATGACTGCGATCCTTGAAATGCGGGGGATCACCAAGACGTTTCCGGGCGTCAATGCGCTCGAGAACGTCAATCTGCGCGTGGAAAGCGGCGAGATCCATGCGCTGGTGGGCGAGAACGGGGCCGGCAAATCGACGCTGATGAAGGTCCTGAGCGGCGTCTACCCGCACGGCTCCTATTCCGGCGAGATCTGGTTCCAGGGAGAGGAACGGCGCTTCACCGGCATCGCGGACAGCGAGAAGGCCGGCATCGTCATCATCCACCAGGAACTGGCGCTGGTGCCGCTGCTGTCCATCGCCGAAAACATCTTCCTCGGCAACGAGCAGGCGAAATACGGCGTGATCGACTGGTCCGCCGTGACGCTGCGGACCCGCGACCTGCTGCGGATGGTAGGATTGAGCGAATCGCCGGCCACCCTGATTACCGACATCGGCGTCGGCAAGCAGCAGCTGGTGGAGATCGCCAAGGCGCTGTCCAAGGAAGTGAAGCTGCTGATCCTGGACGAGCCGACCGCCAGCCTCAACGAAAGCGACAGCGACGCCCTGCTGAACCTGCTGCTGGAGTTCAAGAAACGCGGTATTTCCTCGATCCTGATCTCCCACAAGCTCAATGAGATTTCCAAGGTCGCCGACTCGATCACCGTGCTCCGGGACGGCTGCACGGTCGAGACGCTGGACTGCCGGAGCGAAGCGGTCAGCGAGGACAGGATCATCCGGGGCATGGTCGGCCGCCCATTGGCCGACCGTTACCCGAAGCGCGACCCCAAGATCGGGGAGATGCTGTTCGAGGTGAAGGACTGGAACGTCCATCACCAGATCCACGCCGACCGCCTTCAGATCAAGAACGTCAGCATGAACGTCCGGCGCGGCGAGATCGTCGGCATCGCCGGATTGATGGGGGCCGGACGGACCGAGTTCGCCATGAGCGTGTTCGGCCGTTCCTACGGACGTCGGATCACCGGCAAGGCCTATCTCGACGGCAAGGAGATCGACGTCAGCACGATCCGGCGGGCGGTGGATAGCGGCCTCGCCTATGTCACGGAGGACCGCAAGCACTACGGCCTCGTCCTCAACGACACCATCATGCACAACATCTCGCTGGCCAACCTCGGCGGGATCTCGCGCGGGACCGTGCTGGACGACATGGAGGAGTTGTCGGTCGCCAATACCTACCGGCGCCGGCTGAACATCCGCAGTTCCAGCGTGCTCCAGCAGGTCGTCAACCTGTCCGGCGGCAACCAGCAGAAGGTCGTGCTCAGCAAGTGGCTGTTCTCCAAGCCGGAAGTGCTGATCCTGGACGAGCCGACGCGCGGCATCGACGTCGGCGCCAAGTACGAAATCTACACCATCATCAACCAACTGGCCGACGAGGGTAAGGGCGTCATCATGATCTCGTCCGAGATGCCCGAACTGCTCGGCGTCTGCGACCGGATCTACGTGATGAACGAGGGCCGCTTCGTCGCCGAGATGCCAGCCTCCGATGCCAGCCAGGAAAAAATCATGCGCGCGATCATGCGGGGCAGGGAAGCGCCCGCTCATGAGCAGGCGCCCAGGGAGAAGATAGCATGAGCACCGAAACAGTCCTTGCACCGGGCAGTGGCGGTGGCGGTGAGCCGCTGCGGGTCTTCATCAAGCGGCACCTGCGCGAATACGGCATGCTGCTGTCGCTGATCGCGATCATGATCTTCTTCCAGTTCATGACCAACGGCACGCTGCTGAAGCCGCTCAACCTGACCAACCTGATCCTTCAGAACAGCTACATCA
>DASQKT010000577.1:0-10371 GCA_035630415.1 Skermanella sp. | reverse complement strand
GCGGGCAGGCGGGCCTGCTCTTCCGCGCGCTGCTGCGCCAGTTCCGCCTTGCGCTGTTCCATGCGCGGGATTTCGTAGAAGTACTGAAATCCGAGCAGGATGACGATCGACAGCAGGATCGCCACGAGGAGGTTGCGCTGGTCAGTCATGGGTCCTGGTCAGTCCCTGCCGTGGTCGCATCGGTTATGAATATTATCGTTCTTGTGGTAGCCGGTCTTGTGGTGACCGGTATCCGGTACCGGGTCCCAGCCCGCTCCGCCCCACGGATTGCACCGCAGGATTCGCCAGGCGGCCAGCAGGCCGCCACGGATCGCGCCGTGCTTAGATAGCGCTTCCAGAGCGTAGTTGGAACAGCTTGGTTCGAAACGGCAGTTGTTGCCCAGAATCGGAGCCAAGGTCCACTGATACGCTGTAACCATCGCGCGCAGCAGCCATGCCACGGGAGATATGGTCATAACAGTCCGCACCGGGTCAAGGCTCCGCCGGCCGTGGCACGGCGCGCCAGACCTTCAGCCGCTTGAGACAGGTCGTAAGATCCTGCTTCAGGTCGGGCCAGGGGCGCACCAGCGTTTCGCCACGCGCGATCAGCACATAGTCGTTGTCCGGCAAGCCGTGGACAGCCAGGATTTCCCGCGCAAGTTCGCGCAGCCTGCGCTTCGCCCGGTTACGGGCTACAGCGTTGCCGACCTTCTTGCTGGCCGTGAAGCCCACACGCAAAGACGCCTCGCCTGCATCGGGATGCTGGCGATCGTCATGGCGGCGGGCTTGCAAGATCAGGCCGGGAGCTACCCACTTGCGGCGGGCACCGGCTACAGCCAGAAATTCCGGCCGCCGCTTGAGGCGCCCGACGCCGGACGCACTCGATTCCGGCGGCATCGGACCTTAAGCGCTCAGACGCTTGCGGCCCTTGGCCCGGCGGGCGGACAGAACCCGGCGACCACCGACGGTAGCCATACGGGCGCGAAAACCGTGCCGGTGCTTGCGCACGATCTTACTCGGCTGGTACGTGCGTTTCACGACACACTCCGTTGAAACTTAAGGACTGGAAAAACGAGCACGCTGTATAGGGGCAGGGTGCCCGAGAGTCAACGGCAGTTGAGCGGAAGTTTCAGCCGGAAGCGGTGAAATCCGCAGGTTCGGCCGGCAGTGCAAGTCCGTCAGCGCCATTCGCCCTTCAGCAACGGCTCGATCGGGTGCTTGCCCTTGGACAGTCGTAGCTGCTTGAAGATGTCGGCTGTCCCCTCCGTCTCGTCCTCCGGCTCCAGGTCGATGCCAAGGTCGCGTTTCACGTCGCTGCCGGCTCCGATCAGGATGAACTGGGCGCCCTCGTAGTCCAGCAGGCGCGGGTCCTCGGTCGCGAAGCGGCGGCCGCGGAACTCTTCCTGAAGCTTGTCCGGGTAATCGGCCTTTTCCGCGCTGTCCAGCCCGCTGTTGCGCGGAGAGCCCTTCTCCGGGTTCTTGATCGAGAGCGCGAAGCTCGCCTCCGGCTCGATGTTGAGCTGCTTCTGGACCGGTCCCGGCTTGTCGGGAAGCTCCAGCGCGTACGCCAGATGCATCTTGCTGCCCGTCCGCGCCAGCACGTACACCCCTTCGCCGGCTGGGCGCGCGGCAGGGCGTACGCGCTCGCCGCGCGTCTTCGTGTCATAATGATCCTCGGCCAGAGCCTCGGTCACTTGCCCGGCCGACTTGGCTACCAGATCGACGAACCCCCAGTTCCGCTCATGCTCGCCGGTATCGGGCAGCCGCTTGGCGCCGATCGTCATCAGACGGAAGCGGGCCGCGCCGTCCGGCCGGAGCACCATATGGAAGCGCTCGACATCATCGATGCCATCGACATCCTGTTCCGGCTCGTCCTCCGCCCGGACCTTGGGCCGATAGATGAACCAGATATTGCCATGCTCGACCACTTCGGTCCGCTGCCGCTCTTTCTTCTCAGCCATGATCGTGAAACTCCGTAGCGGATCATCCAATTGACTTGGCAGTTGACTTGGATAACCCGACGCGCACGGAAAGCTCACGGCAAGGTGACTGGCCGGTGATCGGCCCCGATGCTACCTCTGACGGGACGCTTTCGTTATTGAAGATTGGACGCCTGATGGCCGCGACCGAACGAACGACGGAGAAGAGAAGCGCCGGACGCTTCCTGCCCCTGGCGGCCCTGGCCGCCGGACTCGTGATCTTCTTCGCGCTGGGCCTCCATCACTATCTCAGCTTCGGAGCGCTCGCCGAAAACCGGGATTTCCTGAAGGTCTTCGTCGATGCTAACCCTGTAACGGCCCCGCTCGCCTTCATGGCCGTCTACGCGCTCGCCGTCGCCTTCTCGATCCCCGGCGCCCTGATCCTGACGATCGCCGGCGGCTTCCTGTTCGGAACCTGGCTCGGCGGCCTCTTCGTCGTGATCGGTGCGACGATCGGGGCCGTCGGCGTCTTCCTCGCCGCCCGCACCGCCTTCGGCGAGGGATTGCGCCGCCGCGCCGGTCCCTGGATCGGACGGCTGGAGGCGGGCTTCCGTGAAAACGCCCTCAGCTACCTGCTGGTCCTGCGGCTGGTCCCGTTGTTCCCGTTCTGGCTGGTCAATCTGGTTCCGGCCTTCCTCGGCGTGCCGCTGACGACCTACGCGCTCGGGACCTTCGTCGGCATCATTCCGGGCTGCTTCGTCTACGCCTCCGTCGGCAACGGGCTGGGAGCCGTCTTCGACGCCGGCGGCACCCCGGACCTGCGGATCATCTTCGAACCGGAAATCCTGCTGCCGATCATCGGCCTGTCGCTGCTGGCCCTGATCCCGGTGGTCTACAAGAAATTCAAGGGAAAGGCGTGATCATGGCCGAGATCAGGACGGACATCTGCGTCATCGGAGCCGGTTCCGGCGGGCTTTCCGTCGCGGCCGGAGCCGCCCAGATGGGAGCCTCCACCGTGCTGATCGAGGGCGGAGCCATGGGGGGCGATTGCCTGAACTACGGCTGCGTCCCGTCCAAATCGATGATCGCGGCGGGCCGCGCCGCCGATACCATTCGCCATGCTGGCCGTTTCGGCGTCAACGGCCATGAGCCGCAGATCGACTTCGGCCGCGTCCACGACCACATCCACGGCGTTATCGCCGCGATAGCGCCCAACGATTCCGTCCAGCGGTTCGAAGGTCTCGGCGTCAAGGTCATCCAGGCCGACGCCCGCTTCACCGCTCCCGACACGGTCGAAGCCGGCGGCACCTCCATCAAGGCCCGCCGCTTCGTGCTGGCGACGGGATCGCGCGCCTCCCATCCCCCCATTCCCGGCCTGGACGACGTGCCGTTCCTGACCAACGAGACGATCTTCGAACGGAAAGCAGCGCCGGAGCACCTGATCGTGATCGGCGGCGGTCCCATCGGCGTGGAGATGGCACAGGCGCACCGCCGCCTCGGCGCCGGCGTCACCGTCCTCCAGAAAGGCAGCATCCTGCCCAAGGACGATCCCGACCTCGTCGCGATAGTCCGTGACCGCCTGACCGCCGAAGGCGTCGATCTCCGCGAAGGAGTGGATATCGCCAGCGTCCAGCGCCACGGCAACGGGATCGCCGCCGTGCTCTCGGACGGGACCCAGATCGAAGGCTCCGACCTGCTGGTGGCAGCCGGACGCCAAGCCAATGTCGACGGTCTCGGCCTCGAAGCCGCCGGGATCGAGTTCTCCCCCAGGGGCGTTACGACCGACGCCCGTCTTCGCACCACCAACCGCCGCGTCTTCGCGGTCGGCGACGTGGCCGGCGGACCGCAGTTCACCCACATCGCCGGCTACCACGCCGGCATCGTGATCCGGAACATCCTGTTCCGCCTGCCGGCCAAGGTCGATTACTCCGCATTGCCATGGGTGACCTATACCGATCCGGAACTGGCCCATGTCGGCCTGACCGAAGCCCAGGCGCGCGATTCGCACAAGGACATCCGCGTCCTCACCTGGAACTTCGAGGAGAACGACCGCGCCCAGGCGGAGCGCGAGATCGAAGGCAAGGTCAAGGTGCTGACCCTCCCCAATGGCCGCATCCTGGGCGCGTCCATCGTCGGCCCCCACGCCGGGGAACTGATCCAGGTTTGGTGCCTCGCCATCTCGCAGAAGCTGAAGATCGGCGCCATCGCGTCGATGATCGCCCCCTATCCGACGCTGGGAGAGGCGAGCAAGCGGGCTGCCGGAGCCTTCTACACGCCCAAGCTGTTCAGCGGCCGCACCCGAGGCCTCGTCCGCTTCCTGTCCTGGTTCGGCTGAAACCGCGCAACCTGGTTCCGACCCGGTTCCAATCCGGTTCATTTTCCGCGATATACCGGTATAAGCTATCCGCCAGTCCAAACGGAGCGGATCGCCGATCAAGCCCATGACATTCCGCAGCCTTCGCGGCAGCCTCTCGGCCAAGCTGCTGGTGATGACCGTCCTGTTCGTCATGCTGGCCGAAGTGCTGATCTTCGCGCCCTCCGTTGCCCGCTTCCGCGAGTCCTGGCTGGAAGGCCGCATGGCGGCGGGCCATCTGGCCGCCCTGACGATCGAGGCGGCCCCCGACCAGATGGTGACGCGGGAGCTTGAGCAGAAACTGCTGACCCATGTCGGCGCCTATGCGGTCGATCTGGTGATGGCGGACGAGCGCATCTATATGCTCGGAGTCTCGTCCGTCCCGCCGGTCGCCCAGACCTACGACCTCCGCCGGTCCATGTGGTTCGATCTGGTCGGCGACGCGTTCGGCGTGCTGGTCCGGCAGGACGACCGCGTCATCAAGATCATCGGCACCTCACCCAAGGACGCCCACGCCACCGTCGAACTGGTGCTGGACGAGATGCCGCTCCGCGCCGACATGATCGACTTCGCCGGCCGCATCCTGCTGCTGTCGGTGATGATATCGCTGATCACCGCCGGCCTCGTCTTCCTCAGCCTCAACGCGCTGATGGTCCGCCCGATGCGGCGGATCACCGCCAGCATGATGGCCTTCCGCCGCGACCCCGAGAATCCCACAGCCACGCTCCCGCACACGTCCCGCGCCGACGAGATCGGCATGGCCCAGCGCGAACTGATCGACATGCAGGCCAGCCTGCGCGCCGCCCTCCGGCAGAAGGAGCGGCTGGCCGCCCTCGGCACGGCGGTCACCAAGATCAACCACGACCTCCGCAACATCCTGTCCACCGCGGCCCTGGTGTCGGAACGCCTCGCCGTCAGCGAGGACCCGGAGGTCCGGCGCGTGACCCCCCGCCTGATGCAGTCGATCGACCGCGCGGTCGAGTTGTGCAGCCAGACCCTGGCCTACTCCCGCGACGGCGTGCTGCCGCTCCGGCTTTCCCGCATCCCGCTGGCGGAACTGGTGGACGAGGTCGGGACCGAACTCGCTCCCCGAGCCGGCGAGGCGAAAGTCTCCTGGGTCAACCGCGTCGGCGACGGCGTGATCGTGGAAGCCGACCGCGAACAGCTCTCCCGTGCCCTGGTCAACCTGGGCCGCAACGCGCTGGAGGCGGGAGCCACCGAAATCATCGTCTCCGCAAGGCGTGCGGAGGGCGAACGGCTGGCGCTGTCCGTCACCGACAACGGCCCCGGCTTGCCGCCCCGAGCGCGCGAGAACCTGTTCCAGCCCTTCGCCGGTTCCGCCCGCGCGGGGGGAACCGGGCTCGGCCTTGCCATCGCGCGCGAAGTCGCCCGCACCCATGGCGGCGACATCCGTCTGGTGGAAACCAGCGGCCGGGGTACGTCCTTCGTCATGGAACTACCCGCCGTCCTGCCTGTCTCCGAGATATCGGGCGGGTGATTGCACGGCGCGCCGGATTTCCCTATTAGAAGATCAGCTTGGCGGGCGGCGTCATGCAGCCTTGCCCCTATCGGCAGACCAGCGGAAAAGACCACCCAGCGGAAAAGACCATAAGGAGCGGATGATGGATCAAATCGGAACGTGGATTACGAACGGTATAGTCGGTGTGATCGGCATCCTGGGGCTGTTCTTGGCGTCGCGGGCGACCGACAGCACTTTCTATTCCCTTGGGCTGATCGTCTTCGTGCTCGCGGTGGCATTCATCTTCTACTCGATCCGCCGCGGCTTCGATAAGGCGGGAGCGCGTCCGCGCGGTCCAGAGGATACTGCGGCCCACAGCCATAGCCCGTAACGGCAGGACACGCCGGAACGGAAAAAGGCGCGGCCCCCGACCGGGTGCCGCGCCTTCTTCATGATCCGGGCCAGGCCCGGACCCGATCGTGATCAGGAGTTGATCGTGATCGAGCCGATCGAGGTGTTGTCGCTGACGTCGCCGCCCAGCGCGCCCTGGGCGCCCGAGTTGGAGCCAGCGTCGCCGCCGAAGCCCGAGGCTTCCGCGCCGGCCGAACCGCCGCCGTAGCCGCCGAAGGCCGACGCGCTGCCGAGGCCGGCGCCGCCGAGAGCCGTGGAGCCCGAGGTGGAGTGGCCGAACGCGTCACCACCCGACTTGCCGCTCTGCTCGACGCCGATGTTGTTGGTCATGATGCTCTCCGCTGATCAAGGGTTTGTTTGAACTTGGTCGGCAGTCCGTCTCGTTCCGCCGATGTATCCTATATCAGCAAGCCTCGTGCCACTTTCGAAAGTGGTGGAGAAATCGGCATGACTCCAGTGTTTCTCTACGCCGTCCTCCCCGAATCCGCCCATTTCGCGCCGCCGCATAGTCGAGTTTGCTGGAACCTGTCCAGAAAATCTGGACTACCCAATTAGGATATGTGGAACCTCGCCGCTGGCGCACGCCTTCCCTCAAAGGAGCCAATAGCAGGAAGGGCAGGGGGATTGGCGGCAGGGAGCACGACATGGGACCCGAAGGCCAACCGTGAATTCGCGATCGCCAGCGCGCGGGCGTTCGGCGGGGCCATCATCTTCTCGCTGCCGCTGATGATGACGATGGAGATGTGGTGGCTGGGCTTCTATATGGACCGCTTCCGGCTGGTCCTGTTCCTGGTTCTCACCGTTCCCGTCCTGGCGGTGCTGTCCCACTATGCCGGGTTCGAGCGCGCCGACGGTCCGCTGGACCTCGTTCTCGATGCTTTCACGGCGCTGGCCGTGGGCTTCATCGCCTCGGCCTTCATCCTGGTCCTGCTCCATGTCCTCCAGGCCGGCAACTCGCCGGACGAGCTTATCGGCAAGATCGTGCTCCAGGCTATTCCCGGCGCTATCGGCGCGATGCTGGCGCGCAGCCAGTTGGGCACGCGCGGCGACGATGAGAATTCCGGAGACGACGATCCAAACGAGGAGGTCGAGGAAGCCCGGCGCGACACCTATGCCGGCGAACTGTTCCTGGCCGGCATCGGCGCCATGTTCATGGCCTTCAACGTCGCTCCGACCGACGAGATGGTCCTGATCGGCCTGATGATGACGGAATGGCATGCGATCGCCCTTGTCGCCGGCTCCCTGCTGCTGATGCACGCCTTCGTCTACGCCGTCGAGTTCCGGGGCACGACGCGAAGGCGGGACGGCGTTCCCCTCGCCAGCGAGTTCCTGCGCCTGACCATGGTCGCCTACGTCTTGTCGCTGCTGATCAGCCTTTACGTGCTGTGGACCTTCGGCCGCACCGACGGCCTCGGCCTGCTGGAGTTGGTCAAGGTGACGCTGGTGCTGGGCTTCCCCGCCGCCTTGGGCGCCGCCGCCGCCCGCCTGATCCTGTGAGCCAACGCATGAACAGGAGCAGCGATACCGGCCGGACCGAAATCCCGGCGCTGGAATGGCTGCTCGGCAGCATCGGGGCGTTGATGGTGGCCGGAGCCATTGGTTTCCTGGCGTGGTCCGGCACCGTCAACGGTGAATCTCATCCCGATATCCGGGTCGAGATCGTCCGCGTTATCGAGCAGCGGAACGGCTGGCTGGTCCAGGTCAGCGCCTTCAACGAGGGCGGCAGCGCCGCCTCCGAAGTCACGGTCGGCGGCGAATTCACGGCTCCCGACGGGACGGTTGAATCCGCCGAACTTCGCCTCGACTACCTGCCCTCCCGGTCGGGCCGGCAGGGCGGCCTGTTCTTCTCCCGCGACCCCAGGACCGGCGGCCTGAAGGTCCGTGCCTTGGGCTATGCGGAACCCTGACCATTATCGGAGTATGTGAGTTTCCGCAAATTGGTTTCCGATGATATAAGCGTTGACAGTTCTCCTCCCCTGTCATTCATGGATATCAAGCAACAAGACAGGGAGAAACGACCAATGAAACCAACGACAAAGGCGCTCCTGGCCGCCACCTGCACGCTCGCCCTCGCCACCGCGCTGTCATCCGATGCCAATGCCCAGGTTTCCGGCGATGCGGTCAAGATCGGCGTGCTCAACGACCAGTCCGGCCTCTATGCCGATTTCGGCGGGCGCGGTTCGGTCATCGCGGCGCAGATGGCGGTGGAGGATTTCGGCGGTAAGGTCCTTGGCAAGCCGATCCAGGTCCTTTCCGCCGATCACCAGAACAAGCCGGATGTCGGCTCCAACATCGCGCGCCAGTGGTACGACCAGGACGGCGTCGATGCCATCGCCGACCTTACCACCTCCTCCGTGGCGCTGGCGGTCCAGGAGATCGGCAAGCAGACCGGCAAGATCACGATGACCTCGGGGGCGGCCACCTCCCGCCTGACAGGCGACGCCTGCTCGCCCACCGGCTTCCACTGGGCCTACGACACCGTGGCGCTCGCCAACGGCACCGGCAAGTCCGTGGTCGCGGAAGGCTTGAAGAAGTGGTTCTTCCTGACGGCGGACTACGCCTTCGGCTACGCGCTGGAGAAGGACGTCAGCGAAGTCGTCAAGGCCTCGGGCGGCGAAGTCGTCGGATCGGTCCGGCATCCGCTCAACACGTCCGACTTCTCCTCCTTCCTGCTCCAGGCCCAGGGATCCGGCGCCGAGGTGATCGGTCTAGCCAATGCCGGCGGCGACACGACCACCTCGATCAAGCAGGCGGCGGAGTTCGGCATCGTCGCCGGCGGCCAAAGTCTCGCAGGCCTGCTGCTGGTGCTCAGCGACATCCACGCGCTCGGGCTGGAGACGGCGAAGGGCCTCGTCCTGACGACCGGCTTCTACTGGGACCTGGACGACGAGTCGCGCGCGTGGTCGCAGCGCTATTACGAGCGCATGCAGCGCATGCCCAACATGGTCCAGGCAGGCGTCTACTCCTCCGTCATGCATTACCTGAAGGCGGTCCAGGAAGCGGGCACCGACGAGGGCAAGGTCGTCGCCGCCAAGATGAAGGAGCTTCCGATCAAGGACATGTTCGCCCGCAACGGCAAGGTCCGCGAGGATGGCCGGATGGTCCACGACATGTATCTGGCCCGCGTCAAGGCCCCGGCGCAGTCCAAGAAGCCTTGGGATTATTACGAGATCGTCCGCACCATCCCCGGCGATCAGGCCTATCTGCCGCTCGACCGCAGCCCGTGCCCGCTGGTCAAGAAGTAAGGAACTGCTATCCCTACCGGAGCCGCCCGGCCAGCAGCCACAGCATTACCAGGGCGGCCCCGGACAGGAACAATCCTATATAAAGACGGACCGGCACCCTCACGCGCTCCTCCGCCTGCCGCCGCTTGTCCACGGCTTTCTTCGCGGCGGGAGCAGCGGCCGGAAGGGCTGCGGGCGCCGGGTTGCGCCGGGGGTCGTGCAGACTGACCAGCGTCCAGTCATAAACCTCGCCCCGCGCCTCCGGGTCGGCCTGAAGCCGGATCAGCCGAAGGAAGGCGCGCGGCGCTCCCTGCACCGCCGCTGCGAAGGCGGCGGAGCCGTCGGCCTGGGCATCGTGGACAGTCAGCGTCTCCCACTTCTTCCCGGCAGCGCGCTGCACGACGAACCGCTCTCCGGTCACCCGATCCTCACCAATCTGCGACAAACCGCCGCATGTCCTACTCCATTATGGAACTGCGTCCCGATTGGGTGCCTACTTTCGTCGAGGATGCCCAGCCGATAAGACTAACTCCAGATGGACATCCGCAAACGCGGGACTGTTCTCGGCCAACCGATCCTAATCATCCGCTTTCCAATACCCGACCGGTAAGCCGTCCACTCATCAATCCCGCCCAGCCAATGGGAGGCATCGGTGTTGACGCTCAACGACTGTATCGCACTCAGTGACCTGCTCCCCGAAGAAATCGAGGAGATTTCCCGCCACGAACGTCTTGGTTTCGTTCCGGCGATGGCCAAAGGCCACAACCTGCTGAACCAGCCGTGGGGTCCGCCGGCGATCCGCCAGATCCTCCGCGACAACATGGCAGCCGCCGTGCGGACGTCGCAAGTCGAACGCTGCGGCCGCGCGATGGAGGCCTACCAGGGCTTCCAGGCCCGCCATCCCGGCGGCACCGACCGCCGCAAGCGCCTTTGAAGCTTGCCGGTGAGGCTTGCCGGTCACCCCCGGCGGGCATCCGGAAACACCTTGGCGACGGCCGCCTCCAACTCGGCGACCGTCGTTTCCGC
>DASQKT010000576.1:0-3993 GCA_035630415.1 Skermanella sp. | reverse complement strand
CCTCTGTCAGCAGCGACATCCTCAGCATCAGCCCGGACCGCGACGTCGAAATCGTCAAGGCGCTGGCGTCGATGCCCCGGATGCTGATCCTGCGCCTGCTCCGCCACCGGGGACCGCTGAACGTCAACGAGATCAGCGAAGCGCTCGACCTGCCGCAATCGACCGTCGCCACCAATGTCCAGACGCTGGAAGCCTGCGGCCTGATAGAAACGCGGGCGATGAAGGCCAACAAGGGCAGGCAGAAGATCTGCTACGCCCGCTACGGCGAGATCCTGATCCGGTTCGACGATCCGCCGCTCCAGCAGAAGACCAACCTGATCGAAGTCGCGATGCCTATAGGCCTCTACACCAGTTGCAGCGTCACGGCCCCTTGCGGGCTGTGCTCGTCGGAAGGGGTGATCGGCCTGCTCGACGTGCCCGACTTCTTCCTGGACCCCAGCCGCATGAAGGCGTCGCTGCTGTGGTTCTGGCGCGGCCATGTCGAATACAAGTTCCCCAACAACGCGCGCGTGCTGAACGCGGAGGTCGAGGCGATCGAGTTCACGATGGAGCTGTCGTCGGAAGTGCCCGGCACCAACGCGGATTGGCCGTCGGATATCAGCATCTGGGTCAACGACGTGAAGGTCGGGACCTGGACGTCGCCGGGCGACTACGGCGACAAGCGCGGCCGGCTGACGCCGCGCTGGTGGAAGCTGGAAGGCTCGCAGTACGGCCATCTGACGACCTGGGTCGTTTCGGCCAAGGGGACCAGCGTCAATGGTTCACGGGCGTCCGATGTGACGCTGGATCAACTGGGCCTGCTGGAGCATCACTCCATCCGCCTTCGAGTCGGGATCGACGAGGGCGCGCAGCGGCCGGGCGGCGTCAACATCTTCGGCAAGCAGTTCGGCAACCACGATCAGGATATTGTCATGCGCATACATGTGAAATAACGGGCGAGCGATCTCTTATCGGCATTCGATCCTGCCGTCGGTATAGGTCACTCTTGTTCCGCCCCTGCAATCCAGCAGACCGGTCGCAGGAGGAGGTGAGGATCGTACCGGCGCTTCCTCCATGGCGAGCGGTGCCGGTCGAGCGCGTGCTTCCGCTTTCGCTTGGAGCCCCGTCAGGACATCTCCGAACGTCATGTGCTGTCGGGTTTCCCCGCCCGCTTCAGTCGCACCGTCTGGAAACGAGTTGCCCGATACCACGGGCTTCCCAACATTCGCCAGCGACTCAGGAGTGCCGACGCAAATGTTCCGGCTGTTCCACCGCGCCAGCGACGTGCCCGGCGGGCAATCGGGAAGCTGCTGAACTTCCGGCTCGGCTACGCGCTCACGGTTGGGAGCCGGCGCCTCCGGTACGATCTTCGCCTCTTTCATCCTGATTGAAGGCGCCGGTGCGGACGGCGGCTCAGGCGTTTCCAGTATCTTTTCCGGCTCCTCCCGATCAAGCCAACTGGAGTCGCGAGTGGTCGATCTCCGCTTGTGTCCGGTTCCCTCAGGAGCGGATCGCGAGTTTCCCGGACTGGACCATGACCCTCGACTGGATGACCGCCTTCCGCCACGTACCTCCTGAATACCAAATTCAGCGTTCCTGGCACGGAAATCCGCAATGTCGTCGTCCAAAACGTCGTCGGGATAGCAGAACGGCGCTTCGCCGCCCGCCTTGCTCCAAGCGCTCATCCGACCGCATCGTCGGCCGTTGCTCGTATAGTTTTCCGGGCATGGGCAGTTCCCGCTGTATTGTGCAATCGACTCCCGAACGAGGATGCTGCGAATTTTGGCATCGCTCATTTCTTCGGAAACGGCGGCAGCGGTAGCTGCCAGGAACAGGAAAGGGGCAAGCGCCAAGTAACTGATATGCATGACGGAATATCGGCATAATCGTCATGTGCTCTCAAGTGCAACAATTAGGTATGATCCAAGGACATAGGGCATGAGAGCAGATTGCGTGAGTCGGTCCCTTCAAAGGGCTGAAGCTCAATGGTTCGCCTGACAGCACGCTTTCGAACCGACAACGTTTTGCAACGGTTTCTTTGTGGGTTCCGGATGGCTTCGGTGTGGACACGAAAGGAAACGTGCTCTCGTCCGCTGAGGATGGCGTTCATGTCTTTTCGCCGTGCGCTTTACGCGATCGATCTGGCGACGCGGGGCATGGTACACAGCTGAGAGCAGGGGTAACATCTCGTTTGGACAGGCATTACCGGGGGTGTATTGTCCCCGTTTCCTGTTTCTGTGAGCGATTTGATGCCGCTGATTTCCGATATGCTGATCCAAGCCGACGCCGTCCTGTTCGACCTGGACGGCACGCTGGTCGATACGACCGTGGTGGTCGAGCGGACTTGGCGCGCCTGGGCTGCCCGCTACGGGATCGATCCCGAACCGATCCTGCGGGTCTGCCATGGTCGACGGACGATCGAGACGATCGTGGAATTCGCGCCGGCCGGCGTTGATCCGGTGGCGGAGACAGCCGTGGTCGAAGGAGCGATGACGCGGGATACCGATGGCATCGTTCAGGTGCCGGGTGCGGGGAAACTGCTGCGGTCGCTTCCGCCGGATCGCTGGGCCATCGTTACGTCGGCCACTCGTTCCATGGCCGAGGCACGGCTCGGTCAGGTCGATCTGCCGATGCCGGGCGTCCTGATCTCGGCGGAAGACGTCATGGCGGGAAAGCCGGACCCGGCGGGCTATCGCCTTGCGGCACGGACGCTTGGCTTCGACGTGCGCAAGACGATTGTCCTGGAAGACGCTCCGGCTGGGCTTGCCGCCGGACACGCCGCGGGGGCCTGCGTCATCGCAGTGGCGAGCCACCTTGGAGCCGAAGCGCTGGCGGGGGAGAACTGGGTAGCGGACCTCACAGGGTTCAGGGTCGAGGCTGCGGGCGAGCAGGGATTGAGCGTGCGGGTCAACGGCTGAAGGATCGGGCGCGGGTATGGCGGACCATACCCGCGCGATGGGCCTCGTCAGGTGCCGATCTCACCCCCGTCCTGCTTGGTGATCACCACGACGGATGGTCTCGGCGGCATTCCGTCCTTGAAGTCGGGCCAGCGGGTGGCCGGCTTCTCGAAGGTGGCGCCGAGGACTTCGGACGGATGTTGGACGCCGACGAACAGGGTCTTGCCGTCGGGCGTGAACTCCGGACCGCACATCTCGGCGCCGATGGGGCAGGCGAAGAAGAACTTCACCAGCGCCCGGCCGGGACCGGAAAGGTCGCAGGCGTACATCCCGTCCGGGATGCCGTTCTTTGTCTGCGCCTCGCCCTGGTCGGTCGAGATCCACAGCCGGCCACGCGGGTCGAAGGCGCAGTTGTCGGGCGACGACAGCCATGTTTCCGATGCCGGATGGTAGACAGCCTTGTCATCCGCCTTGGCCGGGTTGCCGGCCAGCAGCACGTGGGTCCAGTTGTAACGGTCGGCGGTGTGGTCGGCCTGGGCGCCCTCTCCCCCCGGCGGGATCAGTTCGACGATCTGGCCGTGGCGGTTGGCGGCGCGAGGGTTGACGGCATCGACCTGGGTGTCTTTCCGCAGCGAGTTGTTGGTCAGCATGACGTAGACGCGGCCGTTGACGGGGTTCGGCTCGACGTCTTCCGGCCGGTCCATCGGTGTCGCACCGACCATATCCGCCGCCCGGCGGGTTTCGATCAGGACGTCCGCCTGCGATTTGAAGCCGTTGGCCGCTGTCAGCGGCCCCTGCCCATGGACCAGCGGCAGCCATTCCAGCGAACCGTCGCCGTTGAACTTGGCGGCGTAGAGGGTGCCGCTGTCGAGCAGGTCGCGGTTGGCCGCCCGGTTGGCCGGGTCGTAGCGTCCGGCCGTGACGAAGCGGTAGAGGTAGTCGAACCGTTCGTCGTCGCCGGAGTAGAAGACGACGCGGCCGTCCTTGTTGACGATGCTGGTGGCGCCCTCGTGCTTAAAGCGGCCGAGCGCCGTCCGCTTGACTGGCACCGAATTGGCGTCATAGGGGACGTATTCGGTCATCCAGCCGAAGCGGTTCGGCTCGTTCGGTTCCTTGG
>DASQKT010000575.1:0-12352 GCA_035630415.1 Skermanella sp. | reverse complement strand
GCGATCCCCTTCAGCCTCGATTTCGACCCGAGCGCCGTCCTTCAGGCCGAGCCGGCCAGCCAATTCCTTTGGAATCCGCAGCCCCAGACTGTTGCCCCAGCGAGCCAACTGAACTTGCATCATGCCCTCCATGATATCCGCAGTATATCCTAATGGCTGGCGGCTTCCGGAGCAATCAGGATCGCACCGGTCACGTGCGATCAGGCCGAGTTGCGGGCTGGAGGGTTCGCCATATGTGCGTTTCGGCATGCGGCCGGCCTCCCGCGCGGCCAAGCCAGCCTCCACGGTGGCGTCGGACGCGGTGCGGATGCCAGTGTCCAGGATGACGAGGACAAAACTGCGGGAGCAGATCAACTCGATCACATCGGGGTCGAGGGTGCATTGACAGCAATGCAGAAGCAGCCGGAGGCCGCTTCTGCATCTGCTCTCGAGTAGTGATCATGAATATCGTACCGAACCCCGCCCTGGCGTTTCCGCCGGGGCGGGTGATGGCGTCACGCGGCGCGGATGCCGGCCAGGAAGCGTTCGACTTCGGTGCGGAGCATTTCGGCCTGTTGGGACAGCTCGCTTGCCGCTCCCAGCACCTGGGTCGCGGCGGAACCCGTCTGGGCGGATGCTTCCATGACCTGACCGACGTTCAGCGAGACCTCCTGGGTGCCGGCGGCGGCCTGGGCGACGTTGCGGGAGATTTCGGCCGTGGCGGCGTTCTGCTCTTCCACCGCTGCGGCGATCGTCGTGGTGATCTCGTTCATCTGGCGGATGGTGCCGCCGATGCCCCGGATCGCCGTGACGGCGCCGTTGGTCTCTTCCTGGATCGAGGTGATCTGGGCGGTGATGTCCTGGGTCGCCTTGGCGGTCTGGCTGGCGAGGTTCTTGACTTCGCTGGCCACCACCGCGAAGCCCTTGCCGTGCTCGCCGGCGCGGGCGGCCTCGATCGTGGCGTTGAGCGCCAGCAGGTTGGTCTGGCCGGCGATGCTCGAAATCAGTTCGACCACCTCGTTGATCTTCTGCGCCGCTTGCGCCAAGCCCTGGACCGTGGAGTCGGTCTGCTCGGCCTGGTTGACGGCGTCGTTGGCGATGCCGGTGGAGCGGCTGACCTGACGCGAGATCTCCAGCAGCGAGCCGGTCATCTCCTCCGCCGCCGAGGCGACGGTCTGGACGTTGGCGGAGGTCTGTTCGGCGGCGCCGGCCGACGCCGTGGCCTGCCGGCTGGTTTCTTCGGCGGTCGCCGCCATGCTCTGGGCGGTGCTGTCCAGTTCGGTCGCGGCGGACGAGACGGTGCGCAGGATGGACGCCATCTGACCGTCGAAGTCGCCGATCAGTTGCTCGATAGCCCTGGTCCGCTTTTCCTTCGCCTCGTTTTCAGCCACCTGTTCAGCTTCCAGCCTGATGCGCTCGACGGCGTTCTCCTTGAAGACCTGTACGGCGGCGGCCATGGCGCCGATCTCGTCGCCCCGGCCGCGAGCGGGGATTTCAACCTTGGTGTCGCCCTGGGCCAATGCCTGCATGGCCCTGGTCATGGCCTGGACGGCGCCGGCGATGGTCCGCGTCAGGCCGAAGGCGCAGAGGGCACCGACCAGCAAGGCCACGGCCAACCCGCTCCAGGCGAACCAGCGGGCGGTGCTGAAGTCCTGTGCCACCTGCTGCTGAAGCTTGGCCTGATCGGCTTTCTGGCTTTCCATCACTTTGTTGATCTGACCGAGCAAGATTCCTCGCAGGCGAGCGGCTTCCATCGCCATCTGGTTGCGCTGAGTGGCGGCATCCGTGAACTTGTCGGTCAAGGCGCGATACTTGGGCACGTCCGCACCGATCGACGTGAGGCGCTGATTGAGTGACGCGTCGTTCGGTTTGCTCAAAGCGTCTTTTAAGGCAACCTCTGCTTCCTTCAACTCTTCATTGATCCGCTTCTGATCATCAGGGTTGTTGGATTGGAGGAACTTAAAAACGCTCAACCGGGCAAGCAGGAAGGATTCATTGATCTTGCCGAGATCGCTGGAGAGTTCGAGATCATTGGCTTTCTGGGCAAGGTCGTTGGTATCGGAGATAGCTTGCCGGACGCTGGTACCCAGCGGGGTCATTTCCTCGCTGAGAATACGCAATTGCGTATCGATCAATTTGGTCGTTTTGACGATGGCGCTGTCATAGCTGTCCTGGGTTTCATCCATTTCCGTCAGGATGCGAGTTCTTTCCGGATTCTTGATCGCGCTTCGTGCAATTTTTAACGATTCTTCGAAGATTTGCCGGCTGCTATTAAATTTTTCCATATTTGCCGGAGTTGGGTAAAGCAGGTAATCACGCGCGGACACGGCGGTGCCCAGCAGCCCTTTCTCTACGTTAGCAATCAGCAAGCTATTGGTCGCGATCCGATCGAAATCAGCAAAACTTTCCTCGGAACTGCTCATGGAGCGCTGGTCGTTTGCGACGAGAGCCAGGGAAATCGACAGCATGATGACGAAGCCAAGAGCAAGCTTCACCCCTAATTTCGCGTTCTGGAAACTTCTCAATGGATTCATAGTGCCGGGATTCCCTGTCATCGTGATTGCATGCTTCGGCGGCCACACGAAGAGCCGGACAAGCGAACCGCCTGTCGGCGGCTGGCTTTTGTTCGGCTCCGATTGGACTAGGGAGGATGCACAGGATATGCCAAAAAAGGATTAATTGTTTATAGCTAGTCTATTTGGCGTAGTAAGGAATGATGCCACCAATTGATTATTGAGGAATTTCTGACATTTTATGTGAAGTAATATGCATTTAGTAGATTAGAATGCCGATTGCAGCACAGTGCGATTCGCAGTTTGCTAATTTTTTTAATAAGCTCGAATTGCAATTTGCGAACTTTGTCATTTAGGAACCGGCAGGAGGTCAGCGATCATGGCCTCCTTACCGAGCCTGTTTTTGCGACTGCGATACCGGACAATGCTAGAATTAAGTGCCGATCAGACCCAGTTGCGGGCTGGAGGGTTCCGCATATGTGCGCTTCGGGATGCGGCCGGCTTCGCGGGCGGCCAGTCCGGCTTCGACGGCGGCGCGCATGGCGGCGGCCATGCGGCGCGGGTCGCGGGCTTTGGCGACGGCGGTGTTGAGCAGGACGGCGCTGCATCCGAGTTCAAGGGCCAGGGTGGCGTCGGACGCGGTGCCGATGCCGGCGTCCAGGATGACCGGGACGGAGCTGCGGGAGCAGATCAGCTCGATCGCATGCGGGTTGGCGATGCCCATGCCGGAGCCGATCGGCGAGCCGAGCGGCATCACGGCGGCGGCGCCCGCGTCGGCCAGCTTGCGGCAGGAGACGGGATCGTCGTTGCAGTAGGGCAGGACGGTGAAGCCGTCGGCCACCAACTCCTCGGTCGCCTTCAGCAGCTCGATCACATCAGGGTGCAGGGTTTCGCGGTCGCCGATGACTTCCAGCTTGATCCAGTTGGTTTGCAGGGCTTCACGGGCTAGGCGGGCGGTCAGTACGGCTTCGCGGGCGGTCGAGCAGCCGGCGGTGTTGGGCAGCAGGACATAGTCGGAGCCGAGCATGTCCACCATGCTCTCAGCGTAGCCTTCCAGGCTGATGCGGCGGATGGAGACGGTGACGACCTCCGCCCCGCTGGCGGTGATGGCGTCCAGCATCACCTGACGGTTCGGGTAACCCGCCGTCCCGATGAACAGGCGGGAGTTGAGGCGGCGGCCGGCGATTTCGAAATGATCGGACATGGCGTTACTGACTCGGTGCTGCGGAGCGGTGCTGCGGGGGCGGCGTTTCAGCCGCCGGAGAAGGGGCGGACGATTTCAAGCTCGTCACCGGGCGACAGGGTGGTTTCCGGCCAGCGGCCTGCCGGGACTACCTGACCGTTCAGCGCCACGGCCACGCCCTTGGCGCCGGGGGCCACTCCCTTGGTGCGCAGCAGCGCGTCTAGGGTCGAGGCGGCCAGCGATTCCGGCTTGCCGTTCACTTGGATATGCTGGGTCATTGCGATTCCCTCCTGGGATCTCAGCGGTTCGGTGCCGCTTTTCTCACGAATCGGTCCAGGCCGAACGGGCGGATGATGTCCGCTGTCCGGCCGGTCAGGATGTGGTCGGATATCGCGTCCGACGTGACCGGCGTCAGAAGGATGCCGTTGCGGTGATGGCCGGTCGCGAGCACGAGACCGTCGATCCCGGATGGCCCGAGGATCGGAGCGTCGTCGCGCGATCCGGGGCGGAAGCCGACCCAGAGTTCGTCGATCGGCAGTTCCTCGATGCCGGGCAGGGTGCGCCATGCGCCCTCGATCAGCGACATGACGCCGCCGGCGGTCAGGTCGGTGTTGAAGCCACGCTCCTCGACCGTGGCGCCGATGACCAATCGTCCGTCGCGGCGGGGGACCAGATAGACGCTGGGTGTCCAGACGACGTGGCGCAGCAGCGGCTCTTCCAGGTCCATGCGCAGTGCGGCCATCTGGCCCTTGACCGGGCGGACGGGCGGACGGGCGATGTCGGGCAAGCCGGGGATCGCGCGGGACCAAGCGCCGGCGGCCAGCACGGTGGTATCGGCGTGATAGAAGTCGCCGCTTTCCAGCCGCAGGCCGATGGCGCGGTTGCCCTCCGTCAGGATTTCTGCGACGGGGGAGTGCTCGTGCAGCTGGCCGCCGGCCCGTTCGAACGCGATGCGCAGCGCCTTGGCGAGCTTGCGGTTGTCCACCTGGTGGTCGCCGGGGCTGAAGATGGCGGCGACGGTGTTGGTGTGCAGATAAGGTTCGCGCTTCTTCGCCTCTCCGCCGGTCAGCCATTGGTGGTCGAGGCCGAGGCTCTTCTGAAGGTCGAAGTTGAAGCGCAGCCGGGCGGCATCGTCGGCGTTGAGGGCCACGACCAGCGTGCCTTCGGTGCGCAGGTCGATCGCCATGCCGGATGCGACTTCCAGCTCCGCCGCGAAGGAGGGCCAGAGTTGCTGGCTGTGGCGGTTCAGCGGAAGCTGGCCTTCCTCGCCGGGCTCGACCTCCACCCCGGCGGCCAGCATGCCGGCGGCGGCGTGGCTGGCGCCCAAGCCGGCTTCCCCCCTGTCGAAGACATGGACGCGGCATCCGGCGGCGGCCAGACGCCAGCCGATACCGAGGCCGATCACGCCGGCGCCAATGATCAAAATGGAAGATGAAGATGGATGTGCTGTCGTCAACTCGGCTCCCTTCGTCGGCATGATCCGAACAGGTTCGATGGGTGTGATCTCAGCCGCTCCATGATGAAGCGGCACCCCAGCCAGATATTTCGAGGCTATTTAAGCCCGCGAGGTTGCTGGACGCAACCCCGCATTGCTTGGTATTGGATGTATCATTACCGCCCTGCGGGAAAACTGGCAGGCGGAAAGGCGGTCAAGGCGGTCACAGGCCGAAGCGTGACCACATCGCCCTTTCTTCGACGGCGCCGATGACGGCATGGGCGAAATCGTCGGCTATTCCGGTCGGCAGTAAAGAGGGCAGGGATGTTTCGCTGCGGATGCGGCCGCGCCACCAGCGGCGGTCGCCCTGGACGAGGCGCAGCTTGACCTTCTCGCCGAAGCGGTCGCGCATGACGGTGCGAAGGTCGCCCAAGCCGTCGATCAGGCCAAGTTCCCGCGCGCGGGTTCCCGTCCAGAACTCCCCCGTGAACAGGTCGTCGTCGGTGCCGTTCAGGCGTTCGCCCCGGCGCTCCCGCACCATGGCCTTGAAGGCGTCGTGGATTTCGGCTTGGATCGCCTTCAGGCGGATGACGTCGTCGTCGTTTTCCGGCTGGAACGGGTCGAGCATCGCCTTGCGGGTGCCTGACGTGTGGACGCGCCGCTCGATGCCGTAGCGGGAGATCAGGTCCTGGAAGCCGAAGCCGGCGGAAACGACGCCGATCGAGCCGATGATCGAGCTGGTGTCGGCGTAGATCTCGTCTGCGGCGCAGGCGAGCCAGTAGCCGCCCGATGCGGCCACGTCCTCCGCGAAGGCGAAGACGGGCACCTTCTTCTCGTCGGCAAGCTGCCTGACCCGGCCTGCGACCAGAGCCGATTGGACCGGCGAGCCGCCGGGCGAGTTGATCTGGAGCGCCACCGCCTGCTGGCCGGGAACGGCGAAGGCGCGCTCGATCACAGGGGCGAGGGCCGACAGGGTGATGCCCTGTCGGAGCGCCCCTCCAGCACCGATGACACCGGAAAGGCGAATGACGGAAACGATGGGGGCGGGCTTGCGACCGAAGGCGGTCATGATGCGGCGGATCAACATGGACTATAGATGGAGTTATTTGGTTGGAATAAAAGCCTGCCGGTCAGGGTTCCAGCGCCTTTCCATGGCGCAGGATCGCTTCCGCCGCAGGGGTGAAGCTTCCCTCGGCTTCGTGGAGCACGAGGCCGGGCGACAGGAGCGCCGGGCTGCGGGCGCCCCGGCGGGCGGTGACGAGGACGCGCTTGGCGGGACGCCCCGCTTTCGGCCATAGGGGAATCAGCGTGACGGCGCCGTACCGGCCATGGAGAAGCGCTATCAGCTCGTCCAGGCGGTCGGCCCGGTGGATCAGCGTCAAAGTGCCGCGTGGCTTCAGCATGCGGGTGCAGAAGGCGATCCAGGCGGGGAGGTCGGCCGAGCCCTCACCATGGGCGAGCGCACGGCCGGCGCCCGGCGGCGGGGTGTGCGTGCCGGCCTTCTGAAAGGGCGGGTTGGACATCACCCGGTCGAAGCCGGAGGGGGACAGGCAGGCGGGTGGAGATTGCAGGTCGCCGGCGAGGATGCCGACGCGGTCTTCCAGGGCATTGTCGCGGATATTGGCGGCGGCAAGCTCGACCAGATCGGGCTGTAGTTCCAGGCCGGTGATATGGGCGCCGGGAACGCGGAAGGCCAGGCAGAGCGATGCCGCTCCCACGCCGGCCCCGACATCGAGGACGCTTTCGCCCGGCAATGCCGGCGTGGCTGCCGCCAGCAGGACCGGGTCGATCGCGGCGCGGTAGCCCTGGCGCGGCTGTTTCAGGCGGATACGGCCGTCGAGCAGGCGGTCTTCCGACCATGGGGTGTCGACCCATCGGATGCCGACAAGGGAGGCGTCAGGATCGTGGGAGATGGCCTGCCTCCACCAGGATGCGGCGGGCGGCGTCGTAGTCTTCCTCCACCACCATCAGGCGGCGCGGGATCGCGCCGATGCTGCCTTCCAGGATGCTGGTGTAGCTGTCCAGCACGACCGCCTCGATGCCGGCGTCGGCCAGCAGCGCCGTCAGCCACGACAACAGCACGGGGTCGACCGTCCGCAGGAGTTCCTTCATCAATCGTCCCCATCGTGCGCGCTCAGTCGTCGGACGCGCCATCCGTGAATAGCACGGGAAGAGAGGCCGGAAAACCGCGCGGTGGATCTTGTTTCGATGCTAGAATGACATTAGACGATATCAACTCATCCGCGGCGATTTCGACAGCGGACTTGACCAGCGAAGTCCTGTCCTTATGCTCGCTATCAACTCGTGCCCTGCCACGCCATGCTGGAGACCAAATTGGCGGTCGTGACCAACCTCAGCCTGAAACGATCAACCCCGGACGTGAACGCACTCGATAAGCTGACGGTCCTGGTCGCAGACGACCTCAAGGCCTGCAACGCCCTCATCATCGACCGCATGCAGTCCCCGGTCGAACTCATCCCCCAACTGGCCGGCTATATCATAGCGGCCGGCGGTAAGCGGCTGCGGCCGGTGCTGACTCTCGCCTCCGCCCGATTGTGCGGCTATGGCGGCGACCGGCATCAGGCGCTGGCGGCGTGCGTCGAGTTCATCCATACCGCCACCCTGCTGCATGACGACGTCGTGGACGAAAGCGACCTGCGGCGCGGGCTTGCCTCGGCCAATGCCGTGTTCGGCAACAAGGCCAGCGTGCTGGTCGGCGACTTCCTGTTCAGCCGCGCGTTCCAGTTGATGGTCGAGGACGGGTCGCTGGACGTGCTGCGCATCCTGTCGCACGCCTCCGCCGTGATCGCGGAAGGGGAGGTGCTTCAGCTCACCACGTCGAACGACACCGGCACCAGCGAGCAGGCCTATCTGGACGTCATCCGCTCCAAGACGGCCGAGCTGTTCGCGGCGGCCTGTCAGATCGGCGCGGTCGTGGCCGATCGTCCGGCGGTGGAAGAGGACGCGCTGTTCGCCTATGGGCTGAACCTGGGCATCGCCTTCCAGCTGGTGGACGATGTGCTGGACTACTCCGCCCTTCAGGCGCGGCTCGGCAAGACCGTCGGCGACGATTTCCGCGAGGGCAAGATCACCCTGCCGGTGATCCTGGCCTATCGGCGCGGCAGCGACGAGGAGCGGGTCTTCTGGAACCGCGCCCTGGAGGAGATGGAGCAGGGCGAGGGCGATCTGGACAAGGCGATCGGCCTGATGAACCAGCACGGCGCGCTGCGCGACACCGTGGAGCGGGCACGGCACTACGGAGCGATCGCGCGCGACGCCTTGGGGATCTTCCCCGACGGCGAGGAGAAGACGGCGCTGCTGGACGTCATCGATTTCGTGATCGACCGGGAGTTCTAAAAAGTCCCCCTGCGCTGGAATTCGGCGCTTGCGCGGGGTCGGTCTTGCCGGTATATACCCGCCCACGCCGCGACGCGGTGGCCTTGCAGAAGGTCACCAAGCGGGGCGGTCCAGGGTATCGGAGTGTAGCTCAGCCTGGTAGAGCACTGTCTTCGGGAGGCAGGGGCCGGAGGTTCGAATCCTCTCACTCCGACCATGACGCAAAAAGGGCTTCGGCATCGCCGAGGCCCTTTTGCGTTGGGGGGTGTTCCTGCCGGTCGTCCGGTATCGGCGTAGAAGCGGCTTCCCGCCGCTTTCAAGGTGCGAAACGGTGGTTCCGCAGGGAAATGAAGGATTGTGCGGCTAACAGCACGCAATCTGTGCGCTGAAAGCGGCTGGAAGCCGCTTCTACGCCATCGCCTGCGGTTCTGACGGAATCCCTCAGCCAGCGCCGTTGCCGGCTCGCAGCGTTGCGGGAGTTCCCGCGTTTGCGGCCGGGGTGTCGGCGGTGGAGCGGGCGGGAAGGATGCAGCGGATGCAGGTGCCCTCGTTGAGGCGGCTGTCGATCTCGACGCGGCCGCCGTGCAGTTCGATGAAGCTCTTGACCAGGGACAGGCCCAGGCCGGCGCCAGTCTGGCGGGCTTGCGGGTTGGCGCGTTCGAAGCGGCCGAAGACGCGTTCCTGATCGGCGGCCGGGATGCCGATGCCGGTGTCGGTCACCGCCAGGACGAAGGAGCCGCCGATCCGTTCGGCGGAGACCAGTATCCTGCCGCCGGGCGGCGTGAACTTGATGGCGTTGCTGATCAGGTTGAAGATGGCCTGCTTCAGGCGCTTCTCGTCGGCGTCGATGGTGCCGATGTCGTCCGCGTAGTCCACGTCGAGCTTGAGGTTCTGCTTCCGCGCCCAGTCGCGAGTCAGCCCGATCACGCTGCCCAGCATGGCGGGGATATCGACGGGAGCGCGCTCCAGGACCATGTAGCCGGCCTCGACCGTGGCGAGGTCAAGGATGTCGTTGATCAGCAGCAGCAGGCGCTGGCCGCTGTCCAGGACGGCGCGGCTGTATTCCAGCTGGCGCTCGTTCAGGGGGCCGAAATACTGGTTCGCCAGGATCTCGGCGAAACCCATGATCGCGTTCAGCGGAGTGCGGAGCTGGTACGAGACGTTGGCGATGAATTCGGACTTGAGGCGGTCAGCCGCTTCCAGCGCCGCGTTGCGCTCACGCAGGGCCTGTTCGACCCGGACGCTGTCGGTGACGTCGAGGAAGCTGGTCAAGACGGCGCCGTCGGGCAGCGGCACGCTAGAAAACTCGACCACGGAGCCGTCGACGCGTTCCAGCCGGCCGTTGCCGGCGGCGCGTTCCAGCGTGCCGGCGATCGTTTCGCGCTTGAAGCCTTCCCAGTCGTCGCCGTAGTCGAAGAAGTGCTTCATCTTCTCGACCAACTCGACCAGATGCGGTTCGCCGTTGAGGTCTTCCTGCCGCAGGTTCCAGATCCGGGCATAGGCCGGGTTGGACAGCTTCAGCCTGCCGTCGCCGCCGAACACGGCGATGCCCTCGGCCAGATTGTCCAGGCTCTCCTGCTGGACGGCCATCAGCGTGTTGTAGGAAGACTCCAGCGCCAGCGCGTTGGTGACGTCCTCCAGGATGAACATCAGCCCGCCGAATGGGTGGGGCACCAGCAGCATGCGTAGCGTGGTGCCGTCCGGCAGGTGCAGGAGGTCTTCCGCCGGCTCGATCAGGGAGGTGAACTTGGCGAGCTGCTCGCGCTTGTAGCGCGGGAAATCGGCGTGTTCGGGCAGCCGGCGCCGGGAGCGCAGGTCTTCCATGATCTCGCCGTAGGTCGGCTCCGACTCGAGCCACTTCACGTCGAGTCCCCAGAGCGAGACATAGGCCTGATTGTAGAAGAGCAGGCGGGTGTCGGCGCCGTAGATCGCGATCGGGGAGCCGAGCTGTTCCAGGACCTCGCCATGGGCCGAGACGTGGCGGCTCAGCTCGCGGCGCAGGTCTTCCTGGGCCGTCAGGTCGAGTGCGAAGCCGGCGACCATGGTCCCGGATGCCGTGCCCGCCGGGAAGGGGGTTTCGGTGATCTCGACCAGCCGGCGGGCGCCGTCGATCACCATATGCTGGGTTTCCGACCGGGGAGCGCCGGCGGCGGTCGCCTGCTCGGCGAGCCTGCGGCCGGAGCCGCGCTGGGCATCTGTCGCCAGTTCCCGCTGCTGTTCGATCACCGCGTCACGGGCAAGTTCCACCGCGTCGGCATAGGCCTTGTTGCACCACGCGATCGACAGGTCCTTGCCGCGCAGCCAGATCGGGTAAGGGATCAAATCCAGGGCCGCATGGAGGTCGGCGATGGTCTGGACCGCCGCGTTGCGGGCCTGGGTCTGGTGTTTGATCTCGCCCGTGATGTCGCCGATGTCGCGTGCCCACAGGACGTCGAACGTTTCGCCGCCGGCGCTTCCCGTGCCTCGCGATCCGCTCAGCTCGAGCACCCGCTCGCCGTCGGCGGTGGTGACGACGATCTGAAAAGGCTGGCCGGTTTGGCGAAGATGGCCGAAAGCGCCGTTGAGCGCCGCGGCGTCGCTGGTCTCCAGCGCGTTCTCGATGTCCTCCAGCCGGTCGCACCGGGGGACTCCGAGCAGGCTGGAGAACGCCGGAGAAACGGCATGGGCGCCGTCCGCGCTCCAGCCGCACCAGGCATCGGGAGAGGCGGTCAGAAAGGCTTCCAGCCTGTCCACCTGCGCTTGCAGGCCGGCGGCGCGGCGAGCGTGGCGGCGGGCAAGCAGGTTCTGCCAGAGGGCACACGCCAGACCGGCTCCGGCAAGGCCGGCCAGGGCCAGCGTTCCGAATCCGAGGGAGGAGGCCCCTGTCGTCGCGGTCATGGGCGCCTGAGCCTGAGCGTATGCCATGTCAGCATACGGCAGTGCCGTCGTCAGGGCCGCGCCGGCCGTTGCCAGAAGGAGTTTGTGTTTGGTCGCCAGCGTTATCACGGGGAGGGTATTAGTTAATCTGATTTAACTCAGCCATCGGATGAAGTTACATAACTGGACGGCGCTAGTCCATCATTACGCCCATGACGTGAGCCCGATTGAAGGGAACGTCACGATTTTTCCGATAGATCGCGGTTATATTAACCTTTGGGTGAAAGGCCGGCGGCGCTTTGGCGCGCCGCCAGTCACCGTTTTCAGTCCGAAAAGGCCGAACCCGCTCATTGATTGGGCGAACGGGTTATGCTCTTGATCGGTCCGCGCGGATTGCCGGACATCTCGGCGATCTTGCGGTCCTGCTGTTCGATCAGGGTCTTGGCCGGTTCGTCGCCGTCAAGGCCGCCGAGCAGGTCGCTGGGCACCTTGCGGTTGGATGTGCGCGCGCCGTCCTCGTACAGGACGTCGAACAGCACGAAGGCATTATCGGTCGCTTGTTTCTTGCGGGCCATTGCCGCTCTCCCATGGCTTTGCTGGATCAGGAACGTGTCTTAGGACATCGGGTCCGGGTACCGACACCGTTTCTAACGATCTATGACGTTTGAGCCTCCATGCCGCAGGCTGAGCTTGGAATTCCGGAGCGGTCATCGTGGTTCTCCGGCGGATCAATGCGTGCCATGGCCGGGCGGTCTCGGCTAGAGTGGGGCGCCTTCGTCCGATTCTCCGGTGTCTCAGATCAAGCGATGCAGCAGATGACCTCCGTGGAGCAACCAGCCCGGCCCGGCCGGCAAGCCCATACCGACATCCGGCCCGACGGCTGGATCGACCGCTTCGCTCCGGTGCCGATTCGTCCCTATCTGAAGCTGGCCCGGCTGGACCGGCCGATCGGGACGTGGCTGCTGCTGTTTCCGTGCTGGTGGTCGCAGGCGCTGGCGACACAGGGCTGGCCGGACCCGTGGATGATGGCGCTGTTCGGCATCGGCGCCG
>DASQKT010000574.1:0-4723 GCA_035630415.1 Skermanella sp. | reverse complement strand
ACGATGGTGCCATCGACGATGACGTATTCGAAGTCGGCATCCGCCGACAAGGCTTCGAAAAGCTGCTCGAACACGCCGCTTCGGACCCACCGACGGAACCTTTGAAACACCGAATTCCAGTTCCCGAAATCCTTGGGAAGGTCGCGCCAGGGCGCTCCAACGCGAACAATCCAGAGAACCGCTTCGACAAAGAGTCGGTTGTCAGCCCCTGAGCGCCCCGGATCTCCAACCTTTCTTGGAACAAGCGGTGCGATCCGCTCCCACTGATCATCGCGCAATACCATCCGATCCATGACCACCTTCCTTTCGATGGTCTTGAATCAAAATTCAGCAGGATTGGGAAGCCCTGATCGCCCTCGAATGTCAACAGGCCCTAGTAGTCACAGCCGAAAAGCTAATCTTCCTGGGAAAATATCCTAGCGGGTGAATGCCGGGCCATAAGCCCGGCAGAGGGGCGGCAATGAGCCCCTCACTGCGCATTGGTACGTCGTTGCTTTTCTGCTGGAAGTGGCAAACTCGGTAGATGTCCATTTCGACGGTTAGTTAAGGGGTGAAGCAGGCTACAAATCAATCATCTACTTGTATGCTGGCAAGGTCAGTCATGTGGGGAAGAACCCGGAACTCTTCCTGGCCCAGAACATGGTCAGCCATCTTGGCGTCTACCGCACCGAACTCGTCCGCGCCGCCGGCGGCTTCCGCCTCGGCTTCGAGGGCAGCCAGGACTGGGATCTGGCCCTCCGCGTGGCGGAACTCGGCGGACCGGACCGCATCCGTCACATTCCGCACATCCTCTACCACTGGCGCGTCTATACCGGCTCCGGTTCCTTCTCGACCGACCAAGGCGGCAAGGCGGCGGAAGCGGGGCGGCGGGCCGTGGCGGAGCATCTGGCAAGGACGGGGCAGGCGGCGCAGGTGGTCCCCGGCATCGCCGGCTACAACAGGGTGCGCCGGACGCTGCCCGATCCCGCCCCTCGGGTCTCGCTGATCGTGCCGACCCGCGACCGGGTCGAACTGCTGCGAAACTGCATCGACGGGCTGCTCAATCGGACCGACTATCCCGACCTGGAAGTCCTGATCGTGGACAACGCCAGCGTCGAGCCCGAGACGATGGCGTACTTCGACGGCCTGCGCGCCGAACCGCGCGTCCGCATCCTGCGCCGGGAAGGACCCTTCAACTTCTCGGCACTCAACAACTATGCGGTCACACAGGCGACCGGCTCGCTGATCGGCTTCGTCAACAACGATATCGAGGTGATCGAGGCCGGCTGGCTGGCCGAGATGGTCGGCCACGCCGCCCGGCCCGGCGTCGGCGCGGTCGGGGCCAAGCTTCTTTACGCTGACGGAAAGATCCAGCATGCCGGCGTGATCCTGGGCGTGCTCGGTGTCGCCGGCCATACGCATAAAGGCTTCGGCCGGCACCACTACGGCTATTTCTCCCGCCTGCGGCTTTGCCAGAACCTGTCCTGCGTGACGGCGGCCTGCATGGTGATGCCCAGATCGGTATTCGAGAGTGTCGGCGGCTTCGACGCCGTCAACCTAGCCATAGCCTTCAACGACGTCGATCTGTGCATCCGCATCCGCGAAGCCGGCCATCAGGTGATCTGGACCCCCTACGCCGAGCTGTACCACCTGGAATCCGCCTCGCGAGGGTCCGACCTGACGCCGGAGAACCGCGACCGTTTCGCCTCGGAAGGGAAATACATGCAGGACCGCTGGGGCGACGTCCTGCGCCGCGACCCCTACTACAACCCCAACCTGTCGCTCGACGCCACCGACTTCTCGCTGGCGGGAACGCCGCGCGTCACGCGGCCGTGGCAGGCGTTCAGTGGAACAGCCAAACCCTAGGCTATCCGCCCAGCCAGAAATGCGAAAAGCCGGCGCTGGGCGCCGGCTTTTGGTTCGCAACGGAGGATGGTGCTGCTGGACAGGATTGAACTGTCGACCTCTCCCTTACCAAGGGAGTGCTCTACCACTGAGCTACAGCAGCGCCCGTTGAGGTGGCGCGGTATATGCCATAGCGATTTCCGGCGC
Source organism: Skermanella sp. (assembly GCA_035630415.1). Classification (GTDB taxonomy): domain Bacteria; phylum Pseudomonadota; class Alphaproteobacteria; order Azospirillales; family Azospirillaceae; genus Skermanella. The sequence continues at coordinate 2,692 of DASQKT010000574.1, read as the reverse complement.
GCAAGGCCAAAGCTCAGACTCTCCAGAATTAAAAATCGGCGGTCTTCGGCGGCTGTTCCGGGCTGCGGATCGTGCTAAAGCACGGGCCGGAACGCTCAAGATGATCCAGTCTTATAAGGTGGAGTGCGGCGCGATGAAGATCGGGGTGGTTGGGTGCGCGGGGCGCATGGGGCAGATGCTGGTGCGCCGTATCGTGGCCACGGAAGGGTGCGAGCTGGCCGGCGGCACCGGACGGCCCGGCGGTGCGACGATCGGCAAGGACATCGGCACGCTGGCCGGGCTCGACCCGGTTGGAATCGCCGTGATCGACGATCCGGTCCAGCTCTTCGCCCACGCCGACGCGGTGATCGATTTCTCGTCGCCGGAAGCGACGGAGCGGCACGCGGCGCTGGCGGCGCAGGCGCGGACCATCCACGTCATCGGCACGACCGGCCTCAACCCTGGGCAGACCGAAGCAGTCAAGCGCGCCTCCCAGTACGCGCCGATCGTCCATGCTCCCAACATGAGCTTGGGCGTCAATCTGCTGATGGTCCTGGTCGAGCAGGTCGCCCGCACGCTGGGTCCCGATTTCGACATCGAGATCCTGGAAATGCACCACCGCCACAAGGTCGATGCGCCGTCGGGCACCTCCCTGGGCCTGGGCCGCGCCGCCGCCGCCGGGCGCGGGGTCGATCTGGACGCCGTATCCGCCCGCATCCGCGACGGCCACACCGGCCCGCGCAAGAGCGGCGACATCGGCTTCGCCGTCATGCGCGGCGGCGACGTGGTCGGCGACCACACCGTCGTCTTCGCGGGGGAGGGCGAGCGGATCGAGCTGTCGCACAAAGCCAACGACCGGCAGATCTACGCGGTCGGCGCCGTCCGTGCCGCGCTCTGGGCGCACGGCCAGCACCCCGGCCTCTACTCCATGCGGGACGTCCTGGGGCTTGGGGGTCTCGGCTGAGGTATTAACGCCGACCCCTACCGGAGAGGCCGCGAATCGGGCGGACGGCGACCCCGCCGCCGCCCGATCTTCTCTTTTTGTTCTATGCGACAGATTGGCTTCAGCCACCGAAAGACCTACCAAGAACCTCGAATTCGTCTGAAGAACGGCATAGGGATGACGATTTCGAGGTGTTTGTCGCTTGACAGTGTTGCTGCCGTATCAGTAAGCCGGGAGGGCAAAGCTTCAATCGAAACCTTAAGGAAGAGGCGCAACCCCATGACAGAAAAGCGTAACCAAGGACGCCGACAGGTCTGTCTGGAATTTGGGTTGAAGGCCTCGATGGTACTCCTTTTGGGGAGCTTTGTCTCGGGTTGCTCCACGAGTGAACAATACGGTTCCTCCGATACTTCGCTGGCCGCACCGGTACAGGTGGCATTGGTCACGCCGGAAGCGCCGCCGCCCGATCCCAAGGACCCCTGGCGCGACCTGATCGCCGAGGCGTCCGGCCGGTTCGACGTGCCGGAGCAGTGGATCAGGGCGGTCATGCACCGCGAAAGCGGCGGACGCTCCACCGTCAAGGGCAAGCCGATCACCAGCCCCGCCGGCGCCATCGGCCTGATGCAGGTGATGCCGGGAACCTACGCCGAGCTTCGCGACCGCCACGGCCTGGGGCCGACGCCGGCCGATCCGCGCGACAACATCATGGCCGGCACCGCCTATCTGCGCGAGATGTACGACCAGTTCGGCAGCCCCGGTTTCCTGGCCGCCTACAACTGCGGCCCCGCCTGCTATTCCGCCGTCCAGGCCGGCCGCCAGCGCCTGCCCAAGGAGACGCGGCAGTACATCGCGGCCCTGGCTCCCGTCGTCGCCAAAACAGCTCCGCGCGGCACCGGCGGCGAACCCGCCGTCGAACCCGTCATGGTCGCGTCAGCCGAACCGCCCAAGCCCGCCAGCCGCCCGGCGGAAATCATCCAGGTCGCCTCAGCCGCACCGCCGCCGGAGCCGGTCACGGCTCCCGCTCCCACGCCCGCCGTCGTCCCCGTGGCGGCGCGGGTCGAGCCCGCTCCGGCCGAACCGCTGGCCAGCTACGAAGTCGCCTCCATCGACGAGGACGAGGATTACGCTCCCCGTCCCCCCGTCCGTGCCCATGCCCGCGAGGCGGAGGCCAAGGTGGTCATGCGCTTCACGCCGCTCGGCGGCAGCGACGCCTGCGGCAGCCTGCGCAATTCGGCCGCCTGCCGGGCGATCGACCACCCGGCGGACCATCCCGGCCGTTCCTGATCCCCGGTATCTCTCCTCTGCCGATTTCCGCTGCGAATCCAGCACCGCCGTCCTATAAATGCTCGTGACATGAGCAGCGATCAGCCCCCCAAGCAGCCGACCCGCCAGGAGCGGCAAGCCGCCGCCCTGCGCGAGAACCTCCGCAAGCGGAAGGAGCAGGCGCGCGAGCGCCGCCAGCCCGACCCGCCTCCGCCGCCGCCCGAGGACGAAACGTCCGCCAAGCTTGAGGTTCCGCCGCCGGTCGGGTAGAAGCGCAGGCAGTCCAACCCTTTCGGAGACTGTCCCGATGGCGATCATGCCCGATTCCTGGATACGCGACATGGCGCAGCAGCACGGCATGATCGAGCCCTTCGTCGAAAAGCAGACGGCGGAAGGCGTGATCTCCTACGGCCTGTCGTCCTACGGCTACGATGCCCGCGTCTCCGACGAGTTCAAGATCTTCACCAACGTCGACAACGCCATCGTCGACCCGAAGAACTTCGCCGA
>DASQKT010000573.1:0-12788 GCA_035630415.1 Skermanella sp. | reverse complement strand
CTCCCCCCGGTTGCGCGGGTCCTTCCTTAAAGCCGGACAGCATGCCGCGCGCGACCGCCACGGTGCCACGCTGGTGGCGTCACCGTCAAGGTAAGTTACTCTGATATAACAGTTTTGCCCGTAACTTTGCTCGGAGCGGGGGGATGGAGGGGCCGGAGGGAGGGGTATGTATACACCGCCACCCCGTACGCAAATGTAATCAATCTTCATCATTCGCGCGGGCCAGCATGGTTAACGCCCGGCATGGCCGATCCGTGAACGGCGGGATATTAGCATAAAAGCGCTGGATTTACCAGGAGCCGCCGCGTACCGCATGAGCGCGGGCCGGCTGAAATTATTTCGCCGGAGCTTTTCACAACCGGAACCGCCGCCCGTCATAGGGGTAGACGGCAGCGAATGCGGCCGGAGTGCAATGCCGTAGAGAAGAGGAAGCAGCCCATGTCGAGCAACGGCCGTCCCAACAACTGGAGCGTCGATGCCGTGGCGGCGATTTCCGCGCAGGTCCTGGGGAGCAGTCCGGCCATGGGCATGGCGTCACAGTATCAGAGCTTCGCTCAGGCGAGCGGGCTTGCGGCGCTCAACGCGGTTTCCGGCCAGCAGAACATGTATATGCTGCACCGCGCCGCCGCGACCCGCGACATCGCCGCCGCCCTGCCGCGCCGGGCGCCTCGCGCCGCGCCGGATCATTCCGGTCTGGCCCTGGCCATCCTGGGTCTTGCCCTGGCCCTGAACAAGGGCTGAGGGCTCTCCCGCCCCATACCCGAAGAATTCAAGCACCCGACGCGCTGTCGCGGCTGCAAGAACTACGCATGGCGGATTCCCCATCCCGCCATGAGTACACTCGCCGTATGTATCCCCATCCTGCGGCGGGACGACCGGACGACGGTATGGTCCACGCAACCGGTACTGTCGATCAATACACGACCCAACAACACGCAAAAGGAGAGTTATCATGGCCGATCCCACACTCGTCAACGGGCAGATCACCGATGCCGTCACTCAGGCCAACGTCAAGGTGCTGGGCGACGCCCCGGCGCAGGCGCTCGGCACGCTGTATCAGGTGATGGCCCAGTCGATGGGTCTGTCGATGCAGAACGCGGTGGCCAACCAGCAGAACATGTCCACCATCGACACCGCCGTCACCACCCAGGGCGTCAACCTGATCTATTCGATGGACGTCGCCGCCGACGCCGTCGGCACCTCGGACATCTACAACAGCAAGCCGTCGTAATTCCGTGCCGGCAAGCAACCGCCGGCAAGCAACTGAATGAAAAATGCGGGCGTTTGCCCGCATTTTTTATTTCCGGCGCCTTTCATTCTTCTTGCCATTTTCGCTGATCTTTTTACGCACTGCCGTTCACAACCGGCGTTCCGGTCCGTCATATGGGTAGAAGGCGGCACAGGCTGCCGCTGGCAAGCGCAATGGAACGAACCCCATGGAGAACCCAATTCAGGCCCCGGAGCTTCCCGTGGACGCGAAGCGCCAAGCCCCGGCGGCCACCGTGGACGCCAGCCGACCAGCTCCGGAGACTCCCGTTGAGGCTGGCCGCCCAGCCCCGGAACCGCCCGTGGACGCCAGCCGCCGTACGGACCGGCTGGACGATGCGGGCCATCCTTACCGGCAGCAGGGCATCGGGACCACGGACGCGGTCACCCAGTCGCACATGATGGTCCTGGGGACCGCGCCGGCACACTCCATGGCCGCGCTGTACCAGTCGGCCGCCCAGGCGACGTCGCTCTCGATGCAGAACGCGGTCGCCCAGCAGCAGCAGATGAACACGATTTCCAACACGGTGACCGCGCAGTGCCTCGCCCTGCTGATTACCGGCGGAACGCCGGCTGCCAAGGCGCCGCAGCCGTCACAGGCGGACGGCACGGCCGCTCTGGCCGAGATGCTCAAGAGCCTGATAGCCGGCATCGTGACGGCCAAGGCGTCGTAGTCGAAGTTTCCGTCTCCGCTGTCCGGCACAAAGGACGCGGCGGGAAAGAAAGAAGAGGAACAATTTCATGTCAAGCACCGACCAGCATACGAGCCCTGGCGACGACTCGGTAGCGGCGATATCGGTCCAGGTCCTGGGAAGCAGCCCGGCCATGGCCATCGCATCCCAGTACCTGAACCTGGCTCAGGCGTGCGGACTGGCGGCTCTCAACGCGGTGGCGGCGCAGCAGCAGCGGTACATGCAGGAAAGCGCGGCGCTGGCTCGGGAAATCACCGCCATCCTGCCGGCGCAGGCTCCCTCCCACGGCGGAAGCACGAACCAGCAGGGCATGGCGGCCGCGATCATGGAACTTGCCCTGTCGCTGAACCGCGGCTGACGGTCCAGCCGAAGGTCTCGCTGACGATACAGGACACGCCCGACACGGGCGCCAGAAGTTACGCATGACAGGCTCCCCAGCCCATCATGCGAACCCCCGTCGCATCCCCATCCAGCGGCGGGGCGAACGGGAGACGGCGCGGTCCACGCAACCACCGCCGTCGAACTACGTAGTCGATCAATCAACACGCAATAGGAGAATTATTATGGCTGACACTACTCTTGTCAATGGTCAGATCACCGATGCCGTCACCCAGGCCAACGTCAAGGTGCTGGGCGATGCCCCGGCGCAGGCGCTCGGCACGCTGTATCAGGTGATGGCCCAGTCGGTCGGCCTGTCGATGCAGAACGCGGTGGCCAACCAGCAGAACATGTCCACCATCGATACCGCCGTGACCACCCAGGGCGTCAACCTGATCTATTCGATGGACGTCGCTTCCGGCGCCGTCGCCACCAAGGACATCTACTCCTCCGGCGTGTCGATGTCGGACCTGGTCTCGGCGCTGAGCGCTCTGAAGAAGAACTGATCCGGCTTCGCTGTTGGCTCCACCCGCAGGGGCCGGCAGCGGCGATTCCCGCTCAATTCCTTTCAAGACGAGAGTAATCCATGGCCAATCATACCCCGGTCAACGGGCAGATCACCGATGCCGTCACCCAGGCCAACGTCAAGGTACTGGGCGACGCCCCGGCCCAGGCGCTCGGCACGCTGTATCAGGTGATGTCGCAGTCCGTCGGTCTGTCGATGCAGAACGCGGTCAATCTCCAGCAGAGCCGCAACACGATCAACACCGCCGTGACCACCCAGGGCGTCAACCTGATCTATTCGATGGACGTCGCTTCCGACGCCGTCGGCACCTCGGACATCTTCGGCAGCTTGTCGATGACCGACCTGATCACGGTGCTCGCCTCCCTCAAGAAGAGCTGACGCGGTTCCGGGACCGGCGCCTCGGCGAGGACCGGTCTCGACGATCCGGGCAACAATCAAATTCAGAGGATGAATCATGACTGAAACAACTCCGGTCAACGGGCAGATCACCGATGCCGTCACTCAGGCCAACGTCAAGGTGCTGGGCGACGCCCCGGCACAGGCGCTCGGCACGCTGTATCAGGTGATGGCCCAGTCGATGGGTCTGTCGATGCAGAACGCGGTGGCCAAGCAGCAGAACATGTCCACCATCAATACCGCCGTGACCACCCAGGGCGTCAACCTGATCTATACGATGGACGTCGCCTCCGACGCCGTCGGTACCCAGGCTATCTTCGGCACTTCGAGCGGTTCGGGCGGCTCCGGCAGCGGCTCCGGCAATCCGACCACGAAGGCGGCGGTGCTGACCGAGATCGTCAAGGCGGTCGAAGCGATCCAGGCGGCGAAGATCCCCGGCGCCGGCAGCCCCTGATCCGTGCCGGCGGACGCGAGATGCCGGAGTCCCTTCCGCCAGCCGGAAGGGAGCGACGCGCCGGGAACTTCCCGGCGCTCCGGCACCTGGCGGCGCTTTCCCGATCCCAAGGTGGCCCCAATCCCAGGCGGCCCTAATCCCAAGCGGCCCCGATCCCAAACGGCGAGGGCATCGCCACGCTCCGGGCTTGCCGCCGTAACCCGATACCCAGCAGGAGGTTCCCACCATGCCCGATCCGACCAACCTACCGGCCAGCGCGCAGAGCGTCCTTACCGGCATGGTCCTGGAACCGGCGCCCCGTCAGGCCGCCTCGGTCGTCTATACCCAGCTTGCCCAGGCGATCGGCATCGCCATGCAGAACCATGTCTCTCAGCATCAGAGCCTCAATACGATTATCACGGCTGTCACGACCAGGGCTTTCAACCTCCTGCTGGAACAGGGCAAGGCCGAGGAAGCCGTCAAGCTGCTGACCGAAATGGCGAAGATCGAGGTTGCTCAACCGCTTGGAAACCTCGCCAAGGTGCTTTCGACGGTCCAGGAAGCCGAAACCGGCACCACCGCCACGCCGTCCCAAGGCCCCATCGCCTCTCATCTCAATGCAGCCGAGTGATCGAGCGCTTGCAAAAGCCGGATGAGTTCCGCCGTATCAGACCGGATGCTGTCAATGCCGCGCAAGAGCTACGCCGATGACCTACGCCGCCGCGTCGTGCAGGATCTGGACGAGGGCGCGGCGGTCGGCGACGTAATCCGCAAATATGGAATCGCCGAAGCGACCGTCTACCGCTGGCGCAACCGCTTCGGCCGGGCCGCCATCATCCGCGATCCCGAGAACCAGAGACTGGAGGAAGAGAACCGCCGCCTGCGCGAACTCTACACGGAAGCGTCGCTGGAAAATCAGGCGCTGCGCGAGCGGCTACAGAGACGCTGAGCGGGACGCGCCGGCGCGGGCGGTCGGTTCGACGCCCGCGTTTTGATTCCAGGGTTCCACAGGCAAGGAAGTCCGGCAAATCAATACATCGGCTTCCGATAGCGCTCCTTGTCGGGGTCGGGCGTCACGCTTTCGGGATCGTAGCCGTTCTCGACCAGCCGGCGCGCGGTGGTGTCGCCTTGCCGGGCGGCGCGGTCGATCAGGTCGCGGCCAAGGCTTTCGTCGAAGGCGACGCCATGGCCGCGCAGCAGATCCAGGCCATAGTTCAATTCACCGACGGAATAGCCGGCCTCGGCGGCGCGGCGGTCCCATTCGGCGGCCTTGACCGGGTCGGAAGGCTTGTCGAAGCCGTTCTCCGCTTCCCAGGCGGCCCAGGGCATGGCGCCCAGGACGCCCTCCGATGCGCAGCGGTCGAAGATCTTGCGCGCGCCGGGATGGTTGCCCGATTTCGCCACGAAATACCCGTACATGCACATGTGCGGATCGAAGGCTTTGCGGCCGGCCTGACGGATGAAGAAATCCGCCGTCAGCTCCTGCGGGTTCAGCGTGCCGTGCTCGTCCTCCACCGTCGCCGTCTCCGTCTCCGTCGAGGCGGCGACGGCCGGCGTTTCGCCCGAAGCCGCCGTTACCAGCAGCAGGGGAGCCAGAATACTTGCGGCGAGGACGGCCGACTTTACGATCGCCACCTTCATGATGCGTCTCCCTATTTGACGAGTTCGTCGGCGCCGGCCTTGTAGACGCCCTCCATGGTGCGGACGGCCTCCGCGTCGCTGACGCCTTGCGCGTCGAAGCTGCCGCGCCAGACGACGGCCGAGCCTGACCCGGCCGGAACGACGCTGATCACCGACAGGTAATCGCGTACCGGCAACGGCGCCGAGACGATCGAGTAGGAATAGGACCGCCCGGCTTCGTCGCGGGATTCCAGCTTCTCAACGATGACGCCGCCGCCCTTCAGCGCCAGGGTCCGCACGGTAGCGCCGTCCTGGGCCGACAAGGCGCAGCTTTCCACGGCGGGATGCCAGCGCGCGACGCCGCAGAAATCACCGATCCTTTCCCAGAGCGCCGCCGGGGAGGATTTGCCTTCCACCCTGTATGCCGCGTCGAGCGCGAAGGCCGGCGCCGCCGGCAGCACGAGTGCCGCCCCCAGAAGGGCGGCGGTCAAGGTCAGGGATGATCGGCGCATCGGGTTCACTTTTCCGAATGTTCAGGATCACCGACCCTAGCGCCGGCGGCAGTCCCGATGGTCAGGCAGAGGCAAGGAATTTGTCAGAAATCAGTCAGGCCCGTCACCCGCCAAGCTCCTGAAGGGAGGTAATGGGCTCCAAGTTCGGGCATGACGGTAAAGTTGGGGAGAATGCCCGATGCCGGCGCATCGTTGTCATCCGCGTCCGTTCATATAGCCCGTCAGGCGGTCGCGCAGGATTTCCCTGGCTTGCTGGACGCGCTTGCGGGCGTTCGCCTGGGACAGGCCGAAGCGCTCGGCGATGGCGCAATAGGATTCTTCGTTCACCAGCCGCATGTGGAAGGGACCCTTGAGCGTGTCGGGCAGAGCGTCCACGGCATGCTTCAGGACGATCCCCAGTTCGCGGTTGAGGACCTCGTTTTCGGGAGTGGGGAGATGGCTGCCGATGGCTTCGGCCTGATCCCCGGCCTCGCCGTCCTGATGCGGATCGAGCGGTTCCTGGGCTTCCAGCCGGCGGCGCCGGTGCCGGTCGACGCAGCGGTTATGCAGCATGCGTCCGAGCCAGGCGCGTTCGTTCATGACGACCGTGTTGCCGTTGCTCAGCACATCGACGGCGCGGCAGAAGACGTCGCTGACCGCATCCTCGGCCTCGGCGTGGTTGCCGGCGGTCCAGCGCAGGCTGAGGTTATGGAGATAGCTGCGGTGCTCCTCATACATATACCGAAACCGGGAGCGGACGCCGTCATGCAGCGCGCTGGTCGCCTGTAGCCGCTCCAGCTGGCGCTGCCGGTGCTGCTTCAGCCGTTCGCCCGGATGGGGAGCTTTCGGAAACACAGCCGAGTCCGGTTGCGCCGCATCCTGCAACAGGCTGCTGAAAGTATTCGCATAAGTCAAAACCGTACCTCATGGCCGAGCTGATCGGCTCCTTTACAGGAGGGCGTCAGCTTTTTTGCTCACCATGCAGATGACGATCACTCTCGACTTTTGTGAAAAAATTATTGAATACATTCATATGAATAATGAGGGACTTTCATATCTATATACTCACCTTTATTTCCACCGATATACTATGGATAATGTTATTCGTGTGAATCAAGATTCATTTGATGTCGGTTTAGACATATTGTCACTAAGGATAATTGCAGGTTTACAATAATTTTTAATGAGAGAGACTTCATGCGTACTCATTTCTTTGTCGAAATTATGGGAATTTACTTAGTCAAAGCCGGCGTATTCTGACAACAAGGCAAATACTATGAAAGCTATTGAAGCCGATGCCCATCTAGTTGGCGCAGGCAGCACAAAGGCCGGCACCGGACTCTCATAAGAATGAGAGCGGATTGAGAGTTCTGCCGGTCAGCAAAGACAATATAAGAGAATACTCGCATTATCAGAAGGATTTACAGCTAAATATTTATGGATTATTGTAACTTCATTGCGTGTATTTTTGGATGGGGGTCCAAATGAGCGAGAACCAGACACAGCGGATGCCGGGCGGTTCGACTTCCGCCGGCAACGATCGGAGCCGCATGAACGATGCTTCATCCAATTCCGACTTCGGCGCGTTCGCCAATTCGATGCTGCCGGGCACGGTTGCCTTGGGGATGCTTTACGTCGAAGCGGCGCAGATCGCCTCCATGACTTTGGCCAATCTGGCGGCCGAGCAGCAGCAGGCATGGATCATGGGACGTTCTGTCACGGCGGCCGCGGTCGGCAGCATCCTGGGCATTCCGCTGTCCAAGCCCGCTTCGGCACAGGCATAGGGAGCGCCCATCATGTCGCAAGAGATCGTCAGCGCCGTCGCGGCTGCAAACCTCAAGACGGTGGCCGAATCGCCAGCCTTCTCCATGGCCGTGCTTTGCCAGTTCACAGCCCAGTCGTCGGGTCTGGCGATGCAGAACGCCGTCATAGCGACCAACGAAGCCAATCACCTGTACCACGCGGCGAATGCCGCCATGGTCGAGCAGATGGTTGCCAACGCCAACACCCTGTCCGGCCTGTCCAGTTCGGTCGCCGCCGACAAGATCATGATCAGCAGCGCGGCAGCATCCCAGACCGCCAACCTTTCCACGACGATGGGCAACGGCATCAACGCCGTTTCCAACGGCTCGTCCGTCGGCATGGCCGGCGTGAGCGGGGTCGCCAATGCGGGCACGGCGGCCATGACCGGCGTCATGGACGTGGGCAATACCGGGACGGCGGGCGTCAGCACGGCCGGCATCGCCGCCGTGGCGGGAGCCGGCGCGGCGGGGGCCGCCGCCGTCACGGGCGTCAACGCGGCGGGATCGGCGGCCGTGACGGCGATCAGCGAGCTGGGACAGGCGGTCCAGGCCGCCGGCATTTCCGCCGAGGCGGTCGAAGCCATCGCGATCTGCATTGCCGAAGCGCTCATCAAGGTCTTCGGCAAGTCATAAATCAGGACGCTTTCTGGCAGGGGGCTTCCTGACGGGGGGCGTCGTGTTGGGGGGCTTCCTGTCAGGGGGCACCCGGCTCGCCCGTCCGGCGCGGAAGTCGCCGGGCGGGCGCAGGCATGTCAAAATGCGTGTAAAATTTTCATGGTAATTGACTTACGGGCGTAGTCGTCGCAGACTCCGCCCGCCATCGCGACCCCGCGAGGCGACCGAGCCGGTGGATTGGCGTCCTCCAGCCCGGTCTGACCATCGATCATCCCGGTTAAGGACAGCAGATCAATGGCTGAGCAGAGGCTTACCACAACAGGCGCGTTTTCGCGCCGATCTTTGTTCTCCGCCGCCGCAGCGATTTCGATCGCTGCGGCGGCGGGGACATCCGTCCCTCCTCCCCCTTCCCTTCCTCCTGACTGAGGCTGGGAAGCCGCGCGTCGAAGCGCGTGGCGGAAGACTCCGTACCGAGGTCCCGTACTGAAGTTTCGTACTGAATAATCAGGTGTGGTTCGTGGCTGACGCGGCATGGCCGGGCCGCCGGGCGTTGTCGTGCCCTGGCTGCGCGGATCGCCGTGGGCGCGTCATTTCCGCGCGACCGCGTTTCATGTGAAGGTCTTGTTTGAAAATGTCGATTGTGCAATTTCCCGAGTGGCAAGTCCCCGAGTCGCAATTTCCGGTTTCCGCCGAGATGGAGGCGGCGCTCAGCGTGCTGGACGTCATTGGAAAGACCGGTCTGGCCTTGGTCCCGCCGGAGCCGACCGACGAGATGGTGGCTGCCGGGATGGCGGTTTCCGGCGTCGGCGCGGAGCAAGTCCGCGCCGTCTATTCCGCGATGCTCGACGCCTCGATCAACGAGGGCAAGGGCGGCTGAGGACAACCCCGGAGAGGAGCGGCGGGCGACCGGCCCCCGCCCTTCTCCGGCGCTGCGGTGTCTGCGGCGTCAGACCTTCACGTCGAACAGCACGTCGGCGACGGTGCCCCGGCTGCCGTCGGTGCGGGTGAACTCGCTTTGCGAGGCGATGACGCCGCCGTCCAGCCGCTGCTGTTCGGCCGGAGCCTTCAACCCGATCGCGATGTCGAGCTTGATGCCGGTGATGCCTTCATCCCGCAGGCGGGACATGCCGCCGTCGGCGTGCAGCAGGATCAGCGAGTTGAAGATGTTGTCCTTGGCGTCGATGGAGCCGCTGCCGTCCTGGTCGAACCGGGCCAGCTCGGCGAAGCCGTCGGTGGCGCCGTTCTGCTCGCCGAACAGCTCGCTGCCGTCGTCGATCCGGCCATTGCCGTTGCGGTCCAGCGCCAGCAAGGCGTCGCCGCCCGACACCCAGGCTGTTTTGTCGCGGGCGCCGTCGGCGTCCATGTCGAAATAGACGCCGTTTTCCACCGAGGACAGGTTGACGCCGTTACCGTCCAGGTCGAACACCAGCGGATCGACTTGCTGGATGGCGCCGCCGCCCGGCGCCGGAGCTTGGCCGGGAATCTGCCCCGCGCCGCCCGGCTGGTTGCCGCCGGGCAACCCGGCCGCCAAGGCGGCCCCGGTCGTCACGCTGGCTTCCATCCGGACGATTTCGATGGAAGCCTGGACCTTGCCGGACTCGCCGCTGACCTGGAGCGTCACGGACTGGAAGACGACGGAAATGTTGGTCGAAGCCTCCCCGCCGGCCGAGGGCCTTGTCCCCATCGGCCCCCGCGTCGAGGCATCCCGCGCCTTGCCGGTCACCGCTTCCGCCGCTGCGAGCGCTTCCTTTTCGGACTTGCCGAACATGCGGAAGACCTTGACCAGATCTTCGCGCACCTTCTTCATGGCCTCGTCCATCGGTCCTTCCTGCTTCGCGTCGCGTGCCCGGCGCAGGCTGCGCAGCATTTCGACGGCGGCGGGAGCCGGCTCGGGCTGCGCGTCGCCCGACTGCGTCAGGCGGGTGGCGGCGGCGGAAAGCTGGACGGTGACACGGTTGTCGTTGTCGCGACCGCGCCGGGGGTCGGCGGAGCGGGCGCGGTCACGCTCCCGGTCGCGATCGACTGTGCGGTCGGACGTGCGGGTGGTCGCGGCAGGCGTCGCGGCTTGTTGCAGCGTCGCGGCGGTTGCCGTGGCCGCCGTCGTTGCCGCTGCCTTCGCCGCAGGGTGGGCCGTCGTCAAAGCCTCGCTGACGCGGGAGGCATTCAACGAGGCAACCAAATTCTGACTCAGAGTCTCCAGTGTGCCAACCATCGGCTGCCTCCTTCTAAGGGCCAATTCTGACGGGGAGAGCGGGAACCAGCACCTGCTGCGCGGTTTAGGACGCTCTCCGGAGGCTCAATTTTGTCACCGGGGCGGTTAACGGTTGCTTAAGGCGGGGTCCTATTCGAGGTGCTCCTGCGGTACGCGGAAGACGCCCTTGATGAGGCTGGAGTTCCGGACGGCGATCTGGATGTGGGTCTTGTCGCAGAACCCCGCCGCCGGGTAGACCGGGTCACCTTCCACGAATATCCCGCGTACGGAGTCGAATGACGTCAATCCCGTCTTTTCACGGTTCCCGTGAAAGTAATTTATGACCGCGCAGTCGAGATGCCGTTGCAGGAGATCGCGGCTGCCTTTGTTTTCAGGAAAGTCGGCGTCATGGAACTTCGGGCTTTTCGTATAGGCCCTGCGGAAGCTATGATAGGCGGCTTTCAAAGCCTGCATGGCGTTGTGGGACATGAGATCGAAGCAGTACCCGAGGTCGATGACCGCACCGACGACAAATGGCTCGTCGAACTTCTTACGCTTCACCGCTTCGTTTGCCCATTGGAGGCCCCGGATCGGGTTCGTTTCCCAGAAATAGATCCCGGAACCAAGCCAGTCATATTCGTTGACGCTGACCCGTAACTGTTCGTCGCCCCGCAGGATAGCTTCACCGATTTCCCGAGAGCATCCATGATACCCGAGGACGAAAGACGAACTTAGGCTGTGCATGATCTCATGGTGTATTCCGGAGCCAGCTTGCCATCTTCGGTATAGATGCCACTGTCGATCAGAATACGGTCAGCCGCCTCCGGGTCCGCCTCGATCTCTCGATCCAGGGTCGCCAGCGCCGCGAGGAGCTGCTCAAGGTCTTTCTTGCTCATTCGGTGTGCTCCTTGGCCAACATGCTGCTCGCCTATCCGATTTCGCACCATACAGCAAATGCGTTGGGAAAGCAGGTGCGGCAAACTCTCTTGTATGTTGCTGATAAGAGCGTCGAAAACACCTCCCTCACATCTAAAATATGTTCAATATCACTGTTTCGAACTCCCAAAATTCACTCTAAAGGAAAATAATCTTATTCGAGTGATGAGCCAACCCACCACCATAAAAAAATTGAATGACCTTAAAAAATTTTTTCATTTTCATTATAACTTGTGGAAATGGTTTTAACAAACTTTCCATAAAGCGACGATGATGCAAATGCTATTTCAGGTTGTTCGATCTCGCGCGCATGCCCCGTTCAACAACACTCTCTTTACTCTTCGGCAAGATGATTGGAATGATTTTAGTTTTCAAACGCAGTACCAACTCTATTCAAGGGCAGCAGATGGCTCAGAGACGTTAATTGGCGATGTTAAAATACTGAAAAAGGGGCAAACGTCGAAAGATGGACATCAACTTCAAGAGGGTTTATACCAAGCACTTGATGAAAGCTATTGTTCAATTGGACAATCTCTCGACTATTATGAGCGTTTAGCTGGCCTAGAACTCAACGCTCGTGATGCTGCCTTACAAGGTTTTCGGGATATAGTGAAATTTCCTGATCTCGCGGACGATTTTCGCAACGAGCCCGGCTGGAAAATTTCTCTTTTCCGTTCTATTTCAGAGGATGATGATTTTATCTCACTTGCACGTACATTACTCACTAGAGACTACAGTGAGTTACCTTCTATCGATTTGGAATTTAGCTTTCTGATGACAGGCTGGAATGACGCGGTTTCCTTCAGCTTTAACGCACCCCAAATTAACAATAATTGGCGCTTTAAACCATTCACCAAACTAGCATTTCCGCCGAAGACAAAAGATCTTCCCGCACGAATATCTGTAATAATTGGCAGAAACGGATCTGGAAAAAGCACCCTTTTGGCGCGCCTCGCTCGTATTTCTCATGCAAGCCGGCGCGACCGCAAAATGAAAACTATGACAGCACTCGGTCAGTTGATACCAGATGGACTAGGCTTTTCGCGCATTGTTGCAATTTCTTACAGTGCCTTTGACAGTTTTCAAGTACCAGGCATTTCACGCGATGAGCGTAACCAAATTGCCAAGGATATGGCAGAAGGGAAAGGTCGGTATATTTTCTGTGGTCTGCGCGATATTGTTCAGGAGTTAGCAGATGAGCTCAAAGTCGTTACGCCTGCATTTAATCCCGACCAAGAAATGGTAAGCGACCGTATTCATCACACACTGTTAAAGCCTATTCTGACCTTGCCCCCGTGCAACGCCTCCCATAGCGCCTGAGTTATGCCGCCAACGTTTCCTGCTGGCGACGCCAATTTTCCTCGAACGCCATCGGGCTTGTGTAGCCCAGGGTAGAATGCATTCTGTTCCGGCTGTAGAAGGTCAGCCAGTCAATAACCTCA
>DASQKT010000572.1:0-10064 GCA_035630415.1 Skermanella sp. | reverse complement strand
TTGGCCCGGCGGAACTCCTCGCGGAAGACTTCGTCCTCGGCGCGCGGCTTCAGCGCTTCCAGCTCTTCCAGGTTCCTGATCCAGCCGCTGCCAATCCGGCTGGTGATCAGGTCGGACAGCGGCTTGTTGGACTGGTGCAGCCAGCGGCGCGGCGTGATGCCGTTGGTCTTGTTGTTGATCCGCTCCGGGAATTCGGTGTGCAGGTCGGCGAAGACCGTCTGCTTCATCAGTTCCGTGTGGAGGCCGGACACGCCGTTGACCTTGTGGCTGCCGATGAAGGCCAGATTGCCCATGCGGACGCGGCGGTCGCCGTTCTCGTCGATCAGCGACACCTTGGACAGGGTCGCGGCGTCGCTCTTGCGCGCCTGGACCCTCTGAAGGAAGCGGCCGTTGATCTCGTAGATGATCTGCATGTGGCGCGGCAGCACCCGCTCGACCAGCCGCACCGGCCACGCTTCCAGCGCCTCAGGAAGCAGCGTGTGATTGGTGTAGGAGAAGGTGCGCTGGGTGATGTCCCAGGCATGCTCCCATTGCAGCGCGTGCTTGTCGACCAGCAGGCGCATCAGCTCGGCGATGCCGATGGCGGGATGCGTGTCGTTGAGCTGGATCGCGGCCTTTTCCGGCAGCAGGTCGAAGCCGCTGTGATGCTGGCTGTAGCGGCGCAGGATGTCCTGGAGCGACGCACTGGTGAAGAAGTATTCCTGCTTGAAGCGAAGCTCGCGGCCGGCGTCGGTCGCGTCGTTCGGGTACAGGACGCGGCTCAGGTTCTCCGACAGGATCTTCTGCTCGACGGCCTTCATGTAGTCGCCGTCGTTGAAATGGCCGAAGTGGAAGTCGCTGGTCGCCCGCGCCGACCACAGGCGCAGCGTGTTGATCGTCTTGCCGCCATAGCCCACGACCGGCGTGTCGAACGCCATCGCCAGCACGCGCTCGGTATCGATCCACTTGTAGGCCCGCTCGCCCATGCTGTCGCGGGTCTCCTCGACCCGGCCATAGAACTGGACCGGGTACAGGATCTCCGGCCGGGGGAACTCCCACGGGTTGCCGAACTGGAGCCAGTGCTCCGGATGCTCGATCTGCCAGCCGTGCTCGAAGCGCTGCTCGAACAGGCCGAACTCGTAGCGGATGCCGTAGCCGTATCCGGGCAGGCCCAGCGTCGCCATGCTGTCGAGGAAGCAGGCGGCCAGACGGCCCAGGCCGCCGTTGCCGAGCGCCGCATCCGGTTCCATGTCCACGATGTCGTCCAGCCGCAGGCCCAACCCGTCCAGCGCGTCGCCGACCGCCTGCATCACGCCCAGATTGGCGAGGCTGTTGGTCATCAGGCGGCCGATCAGGAACTCCAACGACAGGTAGTAGACCCGCTTGGCGTCGGCCTTGTAATAGTTCCGCGTGGTCTCCATCCAGCGATCGACAAGCCGGTCCCGTACACCGAAGGCCGAGGTAGTGAACCAGTCGCGACGGGTGGCTGCTCGCGTGTCCTTGCCCACCGTGTAAACCAGACCTTCCAGAAACGACCTTTTGAAGGCTTCCGTGTCCAGGCCCCGGTGTTCCAGGCTTCGCGGATTGTAGCGTGCGTCCATGGATACGAGACTTTCTGCTGCCGACTTCATGATTCGAACCGCGCGCTCGTGTTTGTCGCGCGAATGACTACACGTATACCTGTGTTTCGGTTAACACTTCCTGAGCGTTGCTAATCCGGATCTGCATGTCCGGTTGTACCTGACGGATCTTCCCTGTCGGTGGGAAGAGCGTAGGATATTCTCACACTGGCGCGATCCTTGTCCGTCCCAAAGGGTGAGAATGTGGACCATATTACGGTAATACATCGATTCTCAGCGGAAAAGGCAATCAGACGCGCTACCGTTTCGGATATACCCGCTCTATTGGAAGTGGAAAACCGCTCTTTCGAGTCCGATCGTCTTACCCGAAGGAATTTCAATTACCTTCTTAAAAGAGGCAACGCCGTTTGTCTGGTCGAAACGGCAGGCTCCGCGGACGGAAGGACGGAGGGGCGGATCGCGGGCTACGTCCTGCTGCTGTTCAACGCCGGCACGTCGCTGGCGCGGCTTTATTCGTTCGCGGTCGATCCCGACTACCGCCGGACCGGTGTGGCGCACCGCCTGCTGGACGCAGCCGAGCGCGCGGCCAAGGACCATGAATGCGTGTATATCCGGCTGGAGGTTCGGCGCGACAACGAAGCGGCGATCGACCTCTATCACCGGGCCGGTTACCGCGAGTTCGGCATCTACCGGGACTACTACGCCGACCATATGGAAGCGCTGCGCCTGGAAAAGCTCCTGCGGCCGGCGACGGGACCCAGCGGAAGGGTGCCCTACTATGAACAAACTCTGGATTTCACCTGTGGGCCTTCCGCCCTCATGATGGCGATGAAGGCGCTCGATCCGGCGCTGGTACTCAACCGGATGCTGGAACTCCGGATCTGGCGGGAGTCGACCACGATCTTCATGACCTCCGGTCATGGCGGCTGCGGTCCCTATGGTCTGGCCCTGTCGGCGTGGCGGCGGGGTTTCGATGTCGAACTGGTGCTGAACGACGACCGCGCGCTGTTCCTGGACAGCGTGCGCAGCGCGGAGAAGAAGGAGGTGCTTCGTCTCGTCCAGGAAGAGATGCAGGAAGAAATCGCGGAAACCGACATCCGGGTCAGCTATCGCGGCTTCGGGGCCGGCGAGTTGACCGGACTGGTGGAGACCGGAGCGATCCCCGTCGTGCTCATCAGTTCCTACCGGATCTACCGCGAGAAGTTCCCGCACTGGGTCGTGGTCGCCGGCAGCGACGAACGGTTCTTCTACGTTCACGATCCCCTGGTCGAAACAGCCAAGCACACCAGCGACACCGATCGCGTCAACATGCCCATCCTCAAGAAGGACTTCGAGCGAATGGCCCGTTACGGCAAGGCCCAACTCAAGGCCATGGTCGTCCTACGCTCCCGGCAGGATCATCACTGAATGTCTTCCCACCTGATCATCGTCGACAAGTCTTCCTCCTTCAAATTCGACCGCACCGACCTCGAAGTTCTCACGACCAAGGATTACATCGCCCGTCCGGAACTGGTCCGCACGCGCAATCCGAAGATCGTCAACCTCAGCCGGGCCTACAGCTACCTGGGAGCCGGCTATTACTGCTCCCTGCTGGCCGAGGCGCGGTCCCACAAGGTCATACCGTCGGTCAAGACGATCCTCGACCTCAGCCAGAAGAGCATCTACCGCTATGCATTGGCCGAGTTGGAGGAATTGTTGAAGCGGCGCCTGCACAAGATGGCGCAGCCGCCCGAAGCGTCGTTCACGCTGTACAGCTTCTTCGGCAGCGCCGACGACCGGCGCTTCCAGGACCTGACCCGGCGTACCTTCGATCTGTTCCGCTGCCCGATGCTGAAGATCCAGATCCGGCTGAAGGACGATTGGCACATCCACTCGCTCCAGCCGCTGTCGCTGGACGATCTCCGCGACGACCAGGAAGACCATTTCCGGGCAGCATTGGACGCCTATACCAAGTCGAGCTGGCGTGAGCCGACGGAGAAGCCTGCCCCCCGCTATACGATGGCGATCCTGCACAATCCCAAGGAAGCCCTGCCGCCCAGCAGTCCCAAGGCGCTTCAAAAGTTTATCAAGGCCGGCGAGGCGCTTGGCATCACGATCGAGCTGGTTGAGAAAAAGGATTATTTGCGCCTTGCGGAGTATGACGCTTTGTTCATCCGCGAAGACACCTCGCTCGACGACCATACCTACCGTTTCTCCAAAAAGGCGGAAAAGGAAGGGATGGTCGTCATCGACGACCCTAATTCGATCCTGAAATGCACCAACAAGGTCTATCTGGCCGAACTTCTCAAAGCCCATAACCTGCCGGCGCCCAAGACGGTCATCGTGGACCGGGGCAAGATACCCTCGGTCGAACAGGAGATCCCCTACCCTATCGTGCTCAAGATCCCGGACGGATCGTTCTCCCGAGGTGTATACAAGGTCCAGAACAGAGGAGAATTGGAGGCTACGGCCGCAACCCTTTTCGAAGAATCCGACGTGATTCTGGCACAGGAATTCATGTATACGGAGTTCGATTGGCGGGTCGGCGTCTTGAACCGGCAGCCGATTTTTGTTTGCCAATACCTAATGGCGAAAAAGCATTGGCAAATCGTGAAGCATAGTACCGATGGAAGATTCGAACAAGGCTCGTTCAAGACCATGCTTGTCGACGAAGCGCCAAAAGCTGTAGTGGATATTGCCGTCAAAGCGGCAGGTCTGATCGGCAATGGCTTGTACGGAGTTGACCTTAAGCAAAATGACCGCGGCATCTTCGTCATCGAGATCAATGACAATCCCAATATTGATACTGGCGTTGAAGATTTGAGATTAAAAGATGAATTGTATAAAATTATTGTTCGCGAGTTCATAAGACGTTTGGACGGTAGGACGAATGGGGAAGCCACCCGCAGCTAATCGATATACCGCTTATTTGTGCTCGCCCGAACAATTTCTTTAGTTGCCACCGGTGGAACATTCGGAAACGGACAACGTTGAATTCGCACAACACCGGAGCAACCGGGCCTGAGCTGAAAAGTGCTCAACCAAGGTCGGCTCCTGGCATGGCGAAGGATCGATCGGGAGAACAGCAAATACTCAGCAAATGACGGAACCTTGATCCGGGTCCTGGGAGTGCCGGCTGCCACCAGCACTCCGGGGCGGAACTTTAAGACAAGCCCGCCTTTATCAGGATCCGGTGAAGCCCTGGCCCAGTGGGACCTGCCAGTCCCTATGGACCGGACCGCACCGCGCCCCGGTGCCGCCCCTCAGCGATCAAGAACGCGAGAACAAGAGACGATTGGAGCGTACATATGGCTTACTCGTTCGACAGTGAACTAGTCAACTGCATTCCGAATTTGCAGCGCTACGCCTGTAAGCTTACCCGTGACGCGTCGAGTGCCGAAGATCTGACTCAGGATTGCCTTGCCCGCGCGCTTTCCCGCTCCCACCGGTTCGAACCTGGAACCAACATGCAGGCATGGCTGACCACCATGCTCAAGAACCTGCACTTCAACAACCTTCAGCGCGACAAGCATGTCACCAAGGTCGAGTTGTGGGACCATGCGATGGCGGTAGAACCTTCGCAGATTTCCCGGCTCGTGTTCCGCGATGTCGATCGTGCCTTCGACAGCCTGACCCCCTGTCAGCGCAAAGTGGTCCGTCTAGTCGCCATCGAAGGGCGGCCCTATCAGGAAGCTGCCGAAAAGCTCAACGTCTCCATCGGTACGATCCGCTCGCGGCTGTGCCGAGCGCGCGAACGGCTCAACACGCTCATGGCGGCCTGAGGACTATGGGCGCGGCAGCTTTGGCCTGATCGCGCCCTTATCCTCTATTCCCCGACCACCGCATCCGCCGTTCCTGGCGGGATAGAGCAGTCATGTCCCGGCAACGCACTATCCATAGCAAAGGAACAAGAAGTAGGGCGGATTTGTTAAGGTCGCGAAATCACTCTTGTAGCCTGAGTGAGCTACTTTTCAATCACGGGAGCCGATTGCAACCCGCAATCCACATTGCGGTCACAGGGCAATTCAGCGTAAATGGCAGAAAAGTGCTCAACGGGCTCGAAAGTGCTCATAGCCGATGAGAATACCGCCTGCTTCGGTTTGTTCCCGTTGCGGGGTGAACCGCACCTTGTAGCGCCGGGATGTTTATCAATGAAGCGACTGACGATGAGCGATATCAACGCCTATCTGGATGGCGCGCTTAGCGACGAGGAAAAACGGGAGGTCGAGTTGGTGATCAAGACCGACGTCGAAGCCGCCGCACTCCTCCAGCAATATCGACAGCATGTCCAGGAGCTTCACCGCATCTATGACGGCGTCCTGAACGAACCGGTGCCCGAACGTATGCTCGATTTGCTCCGCCGGAAAAAGACCGGAGGAGCCTGAAACCGCTGGGCGCCATGGATGCCACCTACGACCAAGACGCAGATCAAGACGAAAGAACGCCGCCAAGTCATCGGGCCTATTCTCCATTTCAGGGGTGTACAGGGTGAACGCTGGCGCGTTTCCGCCCTTTTCGTGCTGAATGGCGCTGCCGAGCCGCCGGACATGAAGGCCGATGGCGTGATGCTGCCGATCCCGCCGCGCCATATCGCGACACTCGGCAAGCGTCATGTCTGGCGCTGGGAGTTCGCCGTTCCCCGAGGCGAGACGGAGACCCGCGTCGGCTACGGCTTTCCGGACGGAGCCCGCTGGTACATGACGGTGCCGGCCATAGCCAAGATGCCCCGGATCGCCTATACGGCCTGCAATGGGACCGAGGACGAGGACGTCTTCAGCCAGCAGAACCTGCCGCGCAATGCGCGCTGGGGGCACCTGAACGGGCTTCACCGCACCCAGGCGTATCATCTGCTGCTCCATGGCGGCGATCAGCTCTACGCCGACGCCTTGTGGGAAGAATGTCCATCGCTCAAGGCCTGGGGCGCCCTGCCCGCCCGCGACGCCATCGCCGCGCAATTCACGCCCGCCATGGCTGAGGAAGCTGAGGCTTTCTACTTCGATCTCTATTGCCGGCAGTGGAGCCAGGCCGAATCGGCGGCCCTGCTCTCTACCGTTCCCTCGATCATGATGTGGGACGACCACGACATCTTCGACGGCTGGGGCTCCCATCCCGATGAGCGCCGAACCTGCCCGGTCTTCCAGGGAGTTTTCGGGGTCGCGCGCCGCAGCTTCTCGCTTTTCCAACTGGGATGCGCGCCGGACGATCTGGCGGACTGCGTCTGGGGAGCTTCGGTCGGCACCTTCACCCAGGGGTTCCGGATTGGCGACCTTGGCATCTTCGTCCCCGACCTGAGGACCGAGCGGTCTCAGGCGCGCGTGATGAGCGAGGAGACATGGGCGGAACTGCCCGGCTGGCTCGACCGGTTCGACGGGTGCCGGCATGTCCTCCTGATGTCCAGCGTCCCGATGGTGTTCGCAAACCTGCACACCGTCGAGCGCCTGGTGAATCTGTGGCCGGGAACGGCTGCCATGGAGGACGATCTGCGCGACCAATGGCGCAGCTATGTCCATGAAAAGGAGTACATGCGGCTGATCCGCCTGCTGGGCGGTCTGGCGCGCGACCAGCACCTTCAGTTGACGATCCTCTCCGGCGAGATCCATCTTGGCGCGTGCGGCGTCATCCACGGCGCCGGGTTCGACTTGTGGCAGCTGACCTCGTCGGGCATCGTCCACCCCGCACCGTCGAAGCTTTATGCCGACGTGCTGGAGCGGCTGAGTAAGGGAACCGAGACGATCGCGGCGGATACGACCCTGGAGATGGTTCCCTTTCCCGAAACGGGACGCCGCTACATCCGTGCCCGGAACTGGCTGGCCCTGACGTTCGACGAAGCCGGACGCCTGAATGCCCATTGGCAGGTGGAGGGCGAGAAGGAACCGCTGATGCGGATCATCTGACGGCCCCGGATCAGGGTGCCCTGACGACGAACGCGAAGCCCGGCACGGGCTGGCCTTTTTCCCACCGGGGCACGGCATCCTCGATCACGAGAATCTCCAGCCCGGCTTCGGCGGCGGCGCGACGGATATAGGCGGCGCTATGGCCATAGCGGCGGGCAGGACCCAGGGCGAATGCGTCGCCGCCACACTGCTCGACGGTGGCGCAGAACAACCCTCCGGAGCGTAGACCAACAGCCGCAGCATTCATGACCGGCGCCAGTTCGCCGACATAGACCAGAACGTCGGCCGCGACCACCAGATCCCAGGCGCGCGGCGTCCTGGATATGCCCTCGACCAGTTCGGCGACTTCCACATGATCGTAGACGCCCCGACGACGTGCCTTCTCCACCATGCGGGGAGCGAGGTCGGACCCGTGGAGGCGGCGGGCCAGTGAGCGGAACACGACGCCGGCAAGGCCGGTGCCGCATCCGACATCGAGGACGTCGAGCGCGACGGGTACCATTCCCGGCAACTGGTCCACCAGGGCGCGGAGGACCTGCGGGGCCTGATACTTCAGCCGGATAGTCAGGTCCTCGTCGAAGCGGTCGGCGTAGCGGTCGAACAGCGCCTTGACATAGGCTTGCGACATGGTTTCCGTTTGATCGCCTTCGATCCGGTCGATCAAGGCCTGGATTGCGGACGGATCGGCTGGGCCGGCCTTCAGACAGCGGTTAAGGGCGTCGGTCGCCTTCCCGCGCTCCCCCAGGTCGAGCCATGCCCGTCCCAGCGCCAATAGCCCGGCGGACAGGCCGGGTGACCGGCGCAGCAGCGGCTGGAGGGTTTCGACAGCGGCCAGCGGATCGCCCGATGCGATCAGCGCGTCGGCCAGCTCCACGGCTGTATCTGCGTCGCCCGGATCGAGGAACAATGCCTCCCGGAAATGCTCCATCGCCTGCCCGTGCCGGGCTGCCGCGACATGGATGCGCGCCAGCGCCCGGTGAGCCATCGCATTGTCGGGCCGCTGCGCCAGAAGCGCGTTCCAGACATCCAGGGCGGCGGCATGATCGCCGGTCCGCTCCAGGGCACCGGCCAAACCGTACTGCCAATCCGTGCGAAACGGCTCCAGTTCGGCGGCGATGCGGTATTCCCCCGCCGCCTCGACCCACCGATCCAGTTCGGCGAGCAGATCGGCAAGGGCTCCCCTCGCCTCCCCGTTGGCTGGAGCCGCCGAGATGGCTGCCCGGAAGCTTGATTCCGCGTCAGTGCCCGCACCGGAATCCCGGAGAGCATAACCCGCGATCAAGGCCGCTTCGGCGATGTCGGGAGAGGTTTCGAGGCTTGAGCTGGAACCGGTATCGTTCAAGATTGTAGTGTCCGTAAAAGGCAGCCGAGGCATCCACGAACGGATATGCTCCAACCTACCCGTTCGGTCAATTCAGGAATTTTACCACCACTATTTAGATGCTCTTTTGAAGTGTTCAAATTTTGTAGGAATTACCCGCCGTACGGGTCCAGGTTACATACTGGTTGACGTAGAGAGGAATTTCTGGAAAAACCTTTGTAGGTGCCGCGTGTGGCACTTGGAACTCAAGCCAGGAGGCGGTCGCCGTACCGGTATCGGCGATCGGTGAATAAATCCGTACATGTGTACGGTGCCAGCGCGCAAGCTGGTGCGGGATAAGGGGAAGAAGAGCAATGCAGGCACCCGTGAGGCGTCCGCGCATCTGTAAGGCACATCTGTTAACAGCCGCGGTGGCGGCAGCGATGTGGTTCATCCCCCCCGGCACTGCACAGGCGGCAAGCTGCACCGAGCATGTTCTGGAAGCGGAGCAGGAACTCAGCATCCCGCGCGGCCTGTTGCTGTCCATCGCACTGGTGGAGAGCGGCCAGGACGGCTCTCCTCAGCCCTTCGCGATGAACCTGGACGGAAAGACCGTCTATTCCGACAGCGCAAGCGAGGCGAGGTCCCATCTGCTCGACAAGCAAGGGCGGGTGCGGCAGAACGCCACGGTCGGATGCATGCAGTTGTCAGTCCAGCATCACCGCGCGAACTTCCGCCCGGTCGAGCGGATACTCGATCCTTCAGCCAATGTCTGGTACGCCGCCCGCTACCTGAAGCGCCTCCGCGCCGACTCGGGAAGCTGGAGCGTCGCCGTCGCCCGCTACAACGGTGGCAGCCGGTCACAGCAGCGTGAATACACCTGCAAGATCTATCAGCATCTTGAAAGCCTGGATAAGACCAGCGCTTCGCTGCTGGAAGGCACCCGGTGCGCCCAGGGCGATCCCGCGATAGCGCCGGAAACGCGCCGCGCGTTCCGCAGGGCTCAGGTCGCGGCGCAGGGCTGACCTCGTTACGGCGGGACTGGTTTCCATGGCGTCGAACCGCTACATGCTCACGCCATGAATTACCGCCACATCTTCCATGCTGGCAGCTTCACCGATGTAATGAAGCATGCCGTCGTCGCCTTGATTCTGGAGCGGCTGCGCGCCAAGGAAACCCCGTTCGGAGTCCTCGATACCCATGCCGGTATCGGACGCTACGACCTGACCTCTCAACAGGCGGGCAGGACGGGGGAATATCTCGGCGGGATCGCACGGGTCATGGCGGCAGCCGGGCAGCTTCCGCCGGAACTGGCGCCCTATCTGGACGCGG